>JBEBHM010000174.1:0-12888 GCA_040080875.1 Pirellula sp. | reverse complement strand
AAGCCGCACGGTTGTTTTCGTTGCGAGGTGCGGAAATCCTACTCTACCCGACGGCCATCGGATGGAGCGTACCGGATAAACCCATCTATGGACGAAGCCAACACGAGTCCTGGGAGACGATGATGCGTTCGCACGCAATTGCCAACGGCGTTTTTGTGGGGGCGTCCAACCGGGTTGGAATCGAGGATTCCATCGAGTTCTGGGGGGCCTCGTTTGTCTTTGACCCCGCAGGAAATTTGATGCACCGCGCGAGCCATTCCGAAGAAGAACTGGTGATCGTGGATTGCAACCTGGACAAAATCAATACTCAGCGTACCTTTTGGCCCTTTTTGCGAGATCGACGGATTGACGCCTATGGCGATCTTACCAAGCGATGGATTGACGAATGAGCGACATCATCTCGGAAAGTGAAATGATCGCAGGTTCCGCAGTCGACGCGGGTTTTCGTTGGGTGGCCGAATGGGTACGACACGAAGCCACTTGGATTGCGTGGCCGCATAACGAACGAACCTGGCCTGGCAAATTCAACTCGATTCCCGCAGTCACCGAACGCATGGTACGGATTCTTGCAGACGTGGAAAACGTGCATGTCCTGGGTGGTTCCGCAGAGTCACTTCGCCAAGCCAACCAAGCGTTATCCGACATCGAAAACGTCACGGTTCATGATATTCCAACCAACGACACTTGGATTCGCGATTTCGGTCCGACCTTTTTGCTGAGCCATGACGGCAAAAAGCTTGGCGCGACACGCTGGCGATTCAACGCATGGGGAAACAAGTACGCGCATGATCTCGATGCTTTGGCCTCGGAACGCATTTGCAAACTCTTGAGCGTGCGAGGAACCTGCAATGATGCTGCGCATGCTGGCATGCTTTATTTTTCGAGCAACTTGGTTGGCGAAGGGGGTGGGATCGAAACGGACGGTGAGGGAACCTTGTTAACCACCAGCAGCGTGCTATTGGCTTCCACCAGAAACTTTCATTGGAGCCGAGAGCTGGTAGAGTGCGAGTTGATGCGCATGCTGGACATACAAAAGGTGCTTTGGGTCGACGGAGGAGCCCTCGAAGGAGACGATACCGATAGCCACATCGATCAACTGGTCCGGTTTGTTCGTCCAGGACTTGTCGTAGCTGCGGTCTCGTATTCCACCGATGATAGCAACGCAGACAAGCTCGATTTGCAGCGACGGCGCTTGATCGAAATGTCCGACGCCCGTGGCCGGCCCTTGGACGTCATTCCTCTCATGACGCCTCCACCCAGATTGGTCATGGGGAGACGTGTTCCGGAGAGCTATTGCAACTTTTATGTTGCTAACGACATCGTTTTGATGCCGACTTTTGGTTTTCGCGAGACAGATGATGCCGCCGCCGGAATCCTGCGCGATCTGATGCCTGACCGAGACATTGTCTGCTTGGACGCTTCGGATTTCATATTTGGTTTAGGGGCATTTCACTGCGCTACACAACAACAACCTGCAGTTCTTGCTGACGACTGATTCCAAACTGATTTCTATTGGGCCGTGCTTACAGAACCTTTGGGCGAGGCGCCGATTCGAATGTGAAACGGGAGGGGGCGAGCCGCACATAGGAACCCCTCCGCGAATAGTCGTTCTTTCAACGCACGAAATTCACTGAAGCTGTCAGGGTACACCCAAACCGTTACCGTCGTGTGTTGCGCCGAATTCGCGGTCAATTCAAGTCGTAGTCGACCGTTGGAGCCCAAGGTTTGATCCACCGTTTCACGTAGGACTTCCGGGGTAGGTTCCAATTCGAACTTCTCCAATTCAATGGACTTGGCGAGCCTCGCTGTCCTGCCATCCGACATCACGCCGCTCTGGCTCTTTAGTCCATAAATCATCATGAATCCATCGATCGGACCTAGTTGATTGACGAATCGTTCCTTCTGAGTGTTGCGCTCGGCCGACCGCCTCGCTTCGCTCCTCAGTGCATCGACCAGTCGGTCCCAAGGTATCACCGATACGATTCCACCACGAATCATCACATGCAACTCGCGTCCGAAGACGGTCTTGGCCATCGGGGTTGGCAAGTGCTGCAACACGGCGGTCGTAGGTTGAACACTTTGTAAATCACCTTGTTGCTTGAGCAAGTCCGCCAACTGCTTTTGCAATTCGTTCATTTCCGTTTCCGACATAATCTGTTCGCGGGTCGACTCATCCACGTTTTTCAGTTCTTGTTCTGCCAGACGCTCTGCGATGGTAACCCGATCCATGATGGCCATACGTTCGGCATCTCGGTAAGCGACTTCGACTTCGTATTTTTGAAGTTCTTCGTGTTGCTGAATTAAGTCTCTGTCTAACTGCTTGGCTATCGTTACAGGTGATTCGAGTTCATCGATCTTGTCCCTAAGTTTTTCTTCGGCAGCCAGTTTTGCAGTGGGGTAACTCCTTGCGCCGACGATCACCACCAGGATGATCAGAGTCCCTACCAGATTGGCGATCGTGTCCAAAAATGAATCTTCACCGATCTGCGTTTCATCTCGATCTCGTCTGCTCACCAATTTACTCCTAGCGACGGTTGGGTAGCCTAAGTGGTACGACATGTATTTCAACACCGCTGCCGTCCAGCAATCGTTCCAAACGGGCAACACTGTGCTGCGAGTCATTGGCAGACTCGATGGTCAGTGTGGGAGCCCAGTATCCACCCGGCAGCGACAATCCCCATGAGTCGACACGCTTGCGAATGGCGGTCGCCAAATGATTGCCAGCTTGCTGCGGTCCTTCGTCCATCAGGATGTTGACTTCGAACGAGTTTGGATCTGAGTCCGAACGCAACAACCACCGATCGTTGAGCGCGACCAAATGGATTTGTCTCGCAACCGGCGTGGCTTTGCCTTCCGCACGCGATGCAGCCCATCCGCGCCCCGCGCTCACCGAAATGGGTTTGAGGTCTCCGTCGGGATTCACGTACTTGGATTTTGGTGAGCTGGAGCTCGTCGAAGCGTTTTGCTGAACAGAGCCCCCAAGGCTACCCGGCGATAGATCTTGCGGATTTCCCTTTTCTGCAAAAAGCTCGGAGACAGGAGTCCCCGTGGCGCTGCCTGCCATCATGGCGGTTTGTCCTTGCGAGGGTGGCACATTGCTCGAATTTGGGGTTTGGCTCCCCATCGCTCCACCGCCTGCTCCGCCTTGCTGCATGTTGGCCGATGCCGAACCAGCACTCGATCCACTATTTGATGCGCTATCCATGGTCAGTGAGCCTTGTCCACTCTCGGTCGACCATTTGGTTGGAGATTTGCCTGCACCGACTGGGCGGAATTGCCTATCAAGCTCACTTGCTCGCTCATTCGTGGATGGCGGCGGAATCTCCGATGGAAACGCGATTTTTGGAGACGAGTCGTTTGAGTATGCATTCGCTTCCTGTACATCACCGTTCTTTTGTATGGCGCTGGTAACTTGTGAGTTGGCGATGCCCTGAACAAGTTTCCATTCCTGCGTCGCGCTGCTCGCTTGGCCGCTAGACTCGATGGAATTCGTGCCGGTTCCGGGGGCCGCTGAGCTGGAGCCTGTGGGCCCAAAATTGGGACCCGTCCCGCCTTGCGCGGCATTGACGGCGTCGATCGAATCCCAGCTATCCTCATCGCGAGGCAAAATGCTTCGCGGCATCGAAGCCAGGTAAACTTGTTGGCGCTTCTTGGCGAGGTCGATCGTACTCACCAACTCGTCTTTGAGGCCGGGAATTCCTGTGGGGAATTTCAAGTCCATGTCTGCGTTGATCAGCTCGTAGCCAAACTGGTCATCCCAGCCGCTCATGGCCTCGCGCGCATAAGCATAGGATTGGATTCCATCGGGGCGAACGAGCAATAGAGGATACGGAGGTTGTGTTATGCCGAACGTGGTGTCCCGTTGTTGATAGGCCAATCTCAAAACACGCAAAGCGGCATCGAGCGGATTGCCTGGACCAAACGGAGGCTTGAGATCGTTCGCTGAAATCAGCAATCCCTCGGGTTGAATAACGATCCCCGCTTTCGTGCACTCGAGATAGACTGGACGACGCGACGTGCCACTCTTCCCAGAATAGGGAATGACCGCAAAGGCTGGCTTGCGCCTTTTCTGCTTTTCGATTTCGTCGAGAATCTCCCGCCTCTTTTCCTCGATTTCCGATCGGATCTCTGCCAATCGACGATCCTTTTCGGCTATCGATGACTCGGAGTCCGAGGTCTGTGATTGAATGCGATTCAATTGATCGACGAGTCGCTCGAGGTTTTTTTTGAGGCGTTCAATATGATCCTCAATATCTGCAAGATCGCGACGGCGACGCTCGATCTTGGACTTTATAATCTCACGCTGTGCGTCAAGTTCTTCCGAAATCACTTCGACTTGGTTCGTCGTGTTCTCAACTTCGTCGATGGATAACTTCGCATCGCGCCGCGCTGAGGCGTGAGAACTCGTCACGGTGATCGCGAGCATGAGGACGAGAGCCCCAATGGTGCAAAGGAGTACGGCCAAGAAAGGAAACATTGCAGGGGCTGTACCGTCGCCATGTCGCGTCCTACGACTCATCCTGCTCGCCTCTTGAGTGGCAATGTCGCTGGCGAATCGTCATCCTTTCCGACCACTCGCGGGGAGGAGTCCGATTCTTTCTCTTTGGAGACACGACGCAATGGCTGACGACCCAGGTATCCATATCGCTCCATTTGAGTACCGAGAACTGCAACGGCTTCGGTCAAGCAGATGGCTGCGTCGTGGAATCGATCCACGTCGGTCAACCGCTCGAGGACGGATTGCAACGGCTGTTCCATATCTCGAACCGCATCGTGCTTGTCGATGAGCGTTCGGAGCAAATCCGTTTGCTGGGCCATCTCTTTTTGTTGCTTGTGCACCGACCTCGCTTGTTCCGAGAAAGTGGTTTGCCATTGTTGCCAACGCGAGTCGATCAAGGCTGCGCCCTCGGCTTGGATTCGAGCGAGTTGTTCGGAATGCAGTCTTACCGTCTGATCGTATCCGGCCAACGATGATTGAATCGCTTCGGAAAGCGATTCCTGCAGAGTGGCTGCCGACTTCCCACCTAGGTCTTTCCAATGGTCGTGCGCCACGTCGATCGTTTGCTTCCAGTGCTCACTCTGTTTGAGAACAAGCAGCTGCACCGCATCTAACATTTGTTCCACGATGAGTTGCAAGGCGGATTCCACCTTGCTCATGTCTTGCTGTTTGTGTTTGACGGACAAACACAAATGCATCGACTCAGAAACCTTGGTATCCATTTGACTGAGGATGGCGATTTCCGAACGATTGATGGCGAATTGAATAAACATCACCAGCATCGTCGTCACCAATCCAATCGCCGTTGTATCGAAGGCAACATACAATCCAGCAGTCAGGCTGTTCAGGGCCTCTTGGGATCCGCTTGCCAAGGCCTGTGCGTCCATTTGACCGAGCGTGTCCCCAATGCCGAGAACCGTTCCGAGAAATCCCAACATCGGCATGGCCCAAGTCACAATCCGCACGAATCCATAGCTGTCGTGTTGGTTGTTCGAGTCCGTTTCGGAGCGCTCGAGCAAGTCGTCATCGAGATGCTCCGTACTCTTGCGTTTGAGCTGTCGCTGGAGCACGAACTGAACTCGCTGACCCAGCCAACTATCCCGAAGTACTTTGTCTTGCGTCTGCCAAACCGTGTGAAACCATTGGGCTTTTTTTATCCCGGAGGCCGAATCCTCAATATCCAACTGGGAATTGGCGAGTTCGGCGAACGCAGCGTCCGCCGCAGACATCCATTTCGATTGACAAAAAAGCGAATACACTTTTGCAGTCAACATGACCATCGCCACGAAGAATAGCTCCATCGTGGCAATCGCGACCGCATGGCATAGGCAGTAACGTCGCAGGATGGAAAAATTAAGTGGGCCCGCAAAAATCAATCCGTAAAAGAGCACGCAGATGATCGTGCCAAGGATTACGGCTGCCCCAATCGGGGAGTGGAAGCTGGGCTTTGAGCAATTTACTTTTCGAAACAGCACGGCAGTCCGTTGCCTCCGTTCGTGTATTCCAAGGGTTTGCTATCAATTCGGGACCATTGGCCAAGGTAGGTCTGCATCTCCGAGGCGGACAGCCCATTGGATTAGTCCCTGACTTGTAGCGAAGCTTAATCGTCAATACAAGTTAAATTGGCGTATCAACAGATTCGGCAGTTGGCCCCGCATGCCTTAGTAAATCAGGTAAAGAATACCAACTAAGCTGACTTTGCCTGGAAGTCGGCATTCTCGGTTTTTGCGGACGGTATCGGACGATACCACAACTGCCAAATCGAAGTCGTACCAGCATCGACTCCTTCTGCTGACGTGTACCGCGAGACAGCCGAACAGCGAATGCAATGCATGTACTCTGTCGAAAGTTCCCGGGAGGGATTTAGCTAGCTTGAGGCGAGCGAGTGATTGTGCGACGCTCGCTCGCCTCAGGTAGCTAATTGTGAAAAGTTGCAGGCACGCTCCGTCGTGCCGTCCGCTAACGGATATTAGCCGGGTGTCAGGTGGACGGCACATGGAATGCGCCTACTACTTTGACTCTTTTCGGATGTGTCTAGGTAGGGAGTGCCAGGCACCTGGTAAGCCATAAAGACACGACCGACAAACAAGCCCCCAGCGCAAGCCAAGCCCCCAGCGCAAGCCAAGCCCGCAGCGCAAGCCAAGCCCGCAGCGCAATCAAGGAAAGCAAGCGGGACATTCACTTGCTTGCACGCTTGCACAACGGGCTAGTGAGAAACCACTATTGTGATGTCGAGTACTTACTGAAGGCCGATCATACGGGAATTCCCAGTCGATCGTTTCCAGGAAAACCACTTAAGCGCAGGTGTGTACGTAGTCTCACAATAGTACTTGTTGTCAGTCGCGTCCGCCATTAATGCGCTCTGCGACAACCAGATCTGCCAACCGAAACAGGGAATCGATCGATGATACGAGCAGTTGAACGATTCGAAACGATCACGAACGACCGGAATCCCCTCATCCCGGAGCAATTTGCCAACGTGATCACCAAACTGCATCGGAACCAGCACTGTCGCTCCAACTGGAATTCGAATGAGTGCAAGGAATATCAGCGCGATGGAAGCCAATAGCCAGGTCCAGAATTTACGAGTCATGCTGACATTGTACGCCCGCGTTGAACACCCAGCCATGCGTGAGTACTGGGTAATTAGCAAGCAATCGGCCTTCGCATGCCGCTGCAAGCATTCGATTGTGACGGTTTCGATCCATACAACCAGCGGGTCGGCCAATCTCGCGTGGGCACCTAATTCCGAGTAGCGGGCAAGTCAATCTTTGCCTACCATGCCTATAAACGCACCGTTGAAACGAGACTGCCTGCGTAGGAAAAGCGAGTTGCCCCCGGAAGCACTTGCTTTTCTCCTTTCCGGTGGGGGCTGAATTGAATCGAACACGATTGTTTCGAATGCCGACGACCAAATGAAAAATCACGTTGCAACTTACGGTACCAATAGACGAACGGGAAACGCAATCCAAACGATGCTGGAACCAGAACAGTTTAGGCCGCCATGGTATTTGCGAAACGGTCATGTTCAAACGATTTTGACAGGTTTTTACAAACCGAAGCCCAACTTGCCCACACCGATCGAGCATCGGATCCCGCTTGGCGAGAACGGTTTTAGCCTCGTTTTTGAAAACCAGCCTGGGCAGCCAAACCAGCGGTACCAAGACGAAGCGGTGCTGCTCTTGCACGGGTTAGGCTCGTCGCATGCCGGAACGTACATGACGTCGATGGCCATGCGTTTGCTGGAGAATGGTGTTCGCGTTTTTCGCGCCGATTTGCCAGGGGCTGGTCGTTCGGGGCAGCTAACCCCCTTGCCGCCACACGGTGCATGCTTCGAAGAGATTTGGAGCAGTTTGCTCCACCTCCGGGACCGACTTGGCATTCGGCGTTGGCGCATCTCGGGCGTTTCGCTCGGGGGTAACATCTTGTTAAAAATGCTCGCCGCCAAGCACTCGTTGATCGACTCTGGGGATGCAAGTCGAGAGCTGAGTGTCTTGCGTGCAGTGTCGTTAGCACCTCCGATCCGGTTGACCGATTGCTCGCGGCACATGGAACACGGTCTGCATCGATTGTACGCCAACTATTTCATGCTTTCGCTTCGGCAACAGGCCAAAGCGCGCGCCAAATTCTGGCCCCAATGGGCCAGCCGACTTGAAAAAGCCAGCTTCGAGACCATCCGCAAATTTGATGAAACGGTAACGGCACCGCTGGCTGGCTTTCGGGATGCAGAAGAATATTATACGGCCGGTTCGTCCGCTGCGTGGCTTGATCAAATCCAAGTTCCCATGGTGATCCTGATCGACAAACACGATCCGATCGTGCCTGCCTGGATGTTTGACGGTGTAGCCTTGTCGCCATCCACCATACTGCGCACGACCGAATACGGGGGGCATGTCGGATACCTGCATCGCGGTTGCAAGCTTGGCCGGATCGATACCGACCACTCGAACCGCAAATCGATCCATCGTTGGTCCGATGCCTGGATTGCCCAGGAGCTTCTGCAAAACAGCTAGCGATTCGTCCACATAGTTTTTTGGGTAGTGGACCTTGTTAAAGGTCCTTCGATTCAGGGGGCTTGAGATCGATGAAAGACTCCGTTCGTTCCGAATTTACGGAATGTTCCTGTCCTTCTGTCGCTCGCTACGGCGCAACCAAAGAATTCAATGAATTTGCGTGGCAAATTCAATTTCTGTCCTACGTTGTCCTTAGATCATTGTCACTTGTCTCGTTGGTCATCATGGCCCCCCCAGCATTCTCCTCATCGACGTCGGTTTCGAAGAACACAGCGCCTGAATCCAGATTGGTAAATGCGTCCAGCATTCGCTATTCGGAGATTCTGTCCGCGCTGTCGGTGGCCCTAGATATCACCCAGGGACACCCACAAGGTCACAGCATGCGATCGTGCATGATTGGCATGCGATTGGCAAATGTTCTCAAGCTTTCTAGTGAAGATCGCTCGGCGCTTTTCTATGCATTGCTTTTGAAAGACCTGGGATGTTCCAGCAATGCCGCAAAAATTTCGTATTTGTTCGCCGGGGATGATCATTCGGTCAAGCATTCTGCGCGGCTGATGGATTGGACTAGTCCCGTCCAATGTTTGAAACACTGCTGGACTAATTGCGCTCCCGAGGGAACCACGATTGACAAGATCGTAAAGGTCGCAAAACTCGTTGGCGCGGGGCCTCAAACCGGGCGCAAAATCTCGGAAATCCGGTGTGAGCGAGGTGCCGAGATCGCTCGTATGCTGCGACTTTCAAACGCCACGGCGCAAGCCATTCGCGATCTCGATGAACACTGGAATGGTGGCGGAAACCCAAAGCAGCTTAAGGGGAACGAAATTTCGTTGCTCGGCCGAATTTGCGGTTTAGCTCAATGCGTCGAAGTCTACTTCGTAGATTCAGGAATCGCGGCTGCATACGATGTCGCAATACGTCGGAAAGGAAAATGGTTTGACCCACAATTGGTGGACGCATTGCAATCGTTTCGCGATGACATGGAATTTTGGTATGAACTGCACTCCGATGACCTTGTGGGCAACATTAGCAAGTGGGAGCCCGAGGACACGGTTCTCACCGCAGACGAAAGCGGAGTAGACCGTATCGCGGAAGCCTTTGCTCAAGTGGTCGATGCAAAATCGCCGTGGACTTTTTTGCACTCGACCCGCGTCGCCCAAATCGCCGTCGGAGTGGCACAAGTCATGGGACTCGGCGACGGAATGATTCAAGATATTCGACGCGTTGGCCTGCTTCACGATATTGGCAAACTGGGTGTTTCGAATTTGATCCTCGACAAACCAGGCAGACCGACGGACGAAGAGTTTGCCCAAATAAGAAAACACCCCGAGTACTCATTCAGATGGCTGTTGATTGCTTGCATGGCATCGGGCTCTTCGGCAAGCGAGTTGAGACCGGCACCACCGATCGGCCACCAGGACTTCTCGGATCTTACGGCAAACCACACTGTCGTCGGTCCCGCCGATCTACCGCTAGTGAAGCGAGACTTTGGTTCTCCCGAAAAGCAAGCGAGTGAACGCATTGGGGTGCGTGACGTTTTTCCGCTCTTCTCAGGTGACGTTAGCCTCGATGGGGTTGCGCCTATTACCGATGCATCGAATGGGTTTTGTCGTGCGATGAAGCGTAAAATCCCCTTCGAGTAGAACCTCAGCAAGGCCGCGTTGTGTGGTCTTGCCTGACGCACGAAGAGTAGCCTTTTCAAGCTTGGCTTCCGGGTACTGACTTACCCACAAGATTTCCTTTCCAAGCATGTTGTCGTTTACTTTCTTTTTGGTCGATTCGTCCGTCGCCCCTTCGAGCCCGAGATATTTCCGGGCAGCCAGTGCATCGTGGCATGCCATATCACAGGCTGGGACATAAGCCCGGTCGCCATACAGGAAGCTCAATTGCGATTGCAACTTCGCTCCACGTCCCAAGCCTCCAGTTCGAGCGGCGAGATTTCGGGACAGTCAATCCAATTCCAACAAGCCAACGTGTTCGAGGAGATTGCAGAGCCCCTCGCGACTTCCAATGCACGTGAGGCTCCGTTCGATGTGGTGTATAGTTGCTTGTTTCTCCATCACTTCACCGAAGAGCAAGCCGTGGAGCGCATGCTGCTCATGAGAGGGAACGAAGTGTCGAGGTTCGCGACTTGACAGGACCGCCCAATCAAACTCGGATTTTACGAACAAAACGAGTCGTAGTCGCAGCTGGACTTAGTCGGAGCCCATTGCCAAGGACTGAAAACTGGCCGACCACGATTGCAACCCGATCGAAGATTGGTGTCCACTGCTTGATCCATGCCCGCCAGATCGATATGGAAGGAATGGAATTGTCATCCCATCGCTTGCACTTGATCGTTGGAAAGTCAGGGTATGTCGGTGTGTGTCCAACCGATGCTGGTTGGACGGATTTCGCTGCAGCGATCGACCCAATTGCGTTGAGATCGCATGCCTCGATCGGCGAATGCGTTCAGATATTGCTGCGAGAATGCGGAATTCGATCCAGTTCGATGTTAGCCGACGCAAAATGGCTTTCGACGCCTCATCTGACTCGAATCTCCCATACCGTCGCCCAGCAGAATGTTTATTTGGTAGGGGATGCGATGGGTTATGTCGAGCCGTTTACTGGCGAAGGTATGTCCTGGGCGCTCGCTGGCGCCCAAGAATTGGTCTCCATTCTTGGAACCAAGACATGCAACGAATCGACCAATTGCATGGACGTTGAACGTCAATGGGAAGCATGGGCAGGCAGACAACGCCGATGGAAGCAGCTCGTTTCGCGTTGGGTTGCCAATCAAGTCCGACATCCCAAAATGGCTATGTGGGCTCTTCGAGCCTGCGACTGGATCCCGGCGCTGCGCCGAATGATACTCAAGAAAGCAATGCAATAGTGGGCTCCAAACCAACGGACGATCCAACCGGTGCGAGGATCGTATCAACCGGAACTGCTTTTCCTCCATTCTCTATTACCCAACTGGATTCCGCGCTGCTCGCTCAGGAGCTCTGTATCACCCAACGATGGAAGAATGCGTTGCCAGCCCTCTATCGCAAATCGGGTGTCACGAAACGCGGCTCGGTGCTGTTGCAGTCTGATTCGGAAACAATCACCGAGCGTCAGTCATTTTATACCGTCGCGACGGATGCATCGCCGCGAGGTCCTACAACTGGGCAAAGGATGGCAGTGTATGCACAGCATGCGGGGCCATTGTTGGAACGTGCATGCCGAGCTTGTTTGGATCGAGTCGCATGGGATGCATCATGCATGCCACATCTCGTCAGTGTTTCCTGCACAGGTTTTTTTTCACCTGGTGTCGATCATGAGTTAATGGACTCTCTCGGGTTGTCGAATCGAGTTCAACGCACTCACGTCGGATTCATGGGGTGTCACGGTCTTGTCAACGGTTTGCGCATCGCACAAGCAATTGCAATTGCAGACCCCAAAGCGAATGTCCTGGTTGGCTTTTGGACCCGGTTTGCATGCGGAAGCGATCCTCTTGCTTCGACCATAAATCAGCCATCTCGCAAGGATTCTAGGCCGCGTCACGGCACTAGATCATGATCGATTTTCCTGGTATCTTTCGGGCTTTCGTTTCCCGTCGATTTTCAGGACGATTCAGAGCATGGCAGTTCTCACACAACCCATCAAATGGCATGGGGGAAAATATTATTTGAGGAAGTGGATTCTGGATCTGATGCCACCGCATCTTCACTACGTGGAGCCCTTCTTCGGCGGAGGGGGCATTCTGCTGGCCCGCGATCCGGACCGAGATTGGATGTCGGCCGACGCCAAAAAAATGCCTTCTCATTTGCAAGGCTGCAGCGAAGTTGCAAACGATATCCATGGAGAGTTAATTAACTTTTGGCGGGTCCTGCAGAACCCAGAGGACTTCGAAGTCTTTCGCGCCCGAATGGAAATCACACCATTTAGCGAGGCCGAATTTGACGATGCATTGGATTTCGCGAAATCACAGGAAAATGAGAAAGAAAAAGTGGAAATGGCCTCGGCAGTCGACCGTGCCATTCGATTTTTCATATTGGCAAGACAGTCTCGACAAGGACTGATGCGGGACTTTGCGACCCTCTCTCGCAATAGAACGCGAAGCCGGCTGCGCAAAGTTGTCATCTTGAATCAGAATGCCTGCGAAGTAATACGCAAACAAGATGGCGAAAACACTTTGTTCTACTGCGATCCACCCTACCTGCACGAGACACGCTCAACCACAGGCGAGTACGCCTATGAAATGACCGAAGCACAACATCGAGAACTGCTCGATATCCTAGCGAACATCCAAGGCAAATTCATGCTCAGCGGGTACCCGAGCCAACTCTACAGTGAATGGGAACAGCGCCATCAGTGGAAACGGCATGAGTTTCTTATCGACAATAAGGCCTCCTC
>JBEBHM010000173.1:0-12905 GCA_040080875.1 Pirellula sp. | reverse complement strand
AAGTCTTGTTGCTCGATGACGGTTTTCAGCATCGAAAGATCCATCGAGATTTGGAAATTGTCTTGCTGGATTCGCGTGAGCCCTTTGGATTCGGACACTTGTTGCCGCGAGGACTGTTGCGAGAGCCATTGAGTTCTTTGCGTCGTGCATCGATTGTGATCGCGACGAGGGCGACTCAAGTCGACGCACAAACCTTGGCCGAGATGCGAACACGTGTTCAGCGATACAACCCCAAAGCCGCGTGGCTCGAGGCGGAACATCATCCCGTTCGAATGCGAAACAGTAACAACCAAACTCATCCGACCGATTGGCTCGCGGATAAAAAAGTGATTGCGATCTGCGGACTGGGTAATCCGAGCGGATTTCACGCAACACTTAAGAGTTGTGGGGCGACGGTGCTAGAGGCCATTTCGTTCCCCGATCATCATCCTTACTCGGCGCTCGACATGGCCGACGTCGAGCGTCGAGCCGCGAGTTGCTCGGCGGCGTGTGAAGCCATTGTCTGTACCGGCAAGGACTTGGCGAAGATCGATGTTCCACGTTTAGGTGCCTATCCCCTTTGGAGCCTAGACGTCGAACTGAGGATCCGAACAGGAGCGGACGTACTCAATGAATACCTCGACCGCATCCGATCGATGTGTATTGAATAGAGGATGCAGTGCAATTTTTATTGAAATACGAAGCGGATGGTGATTATGCCGAGCGGCGAGCTCCGTTTCGCCAAGAGCATTTGAAGCTCGCTCATGAGGCGGCAGCAAGAGGTGATCTACTTCTGGGTGGGGCGTTCGCAGATCCTGTGGATGGTGCGTTGCTCGTTTTTAGTTCAGAGGAGTCCGCCAATGCGTTCGTGAACGCCGATCCGTATGTACAGAACGGAGTCATCACGCATTGGTCCATTCGAAAGTGGACCACCGTTGCGGGCTGTTTGCTTGAATATATTGAATCTGATGGATTGTCGAACGATTGCTAGTTAAACCACGCTTGTATTCCGGCTCGTAACTGGCGTATCCAATCTGGGGCATTTGTTTTTGCTCGTGACTGTCCCATCCAATCGGTCGTGAGTTTCATCCCAACAAGATTGGGATAATCTGTTTGATACGATGTAGCGATAGACGTCGTCGCACTAACTTGAGCAACGTGGAATTGGATCGCATGATTCGAGGTTTTAGACGATGTCAGTATCATGCCCGGGATCAAGCCTGCGTCGGAGCCAACGTTAAGTGTAACCATTGTTTCCGTGCGATCGTCCCCCTTTTTCGTTGTGGAAATCGCAATCTTTGCGTCTACTACTTGGCATTGAATATGTTCGAGTGAACGATACCTCTCATATTTTTCGGGGATGACGAGCGGACCAATTGCGCACTGCTTCCAATCACCGTTAGACAATACACTTGAGCGGAGTTGCCCCTCTCGATAATCGCTCAGAAAATCGAGAATTTCGTGTGGCTCAATTAACAATTTTATTGATCCCCAACGCACTGGAATGTAGGTTTGTGTCTCGATCGGAGATCCATCTGTCGGTTCCAAGACAAATCGCAGATGAGATTCGTCCGCTACCACTTTGCCAAGACTTGTCGATGCTCCTACACATCGATAGCTCCGGGATACGACACCGCTTTTTTGGGCGACAACGAAAGTTGATGATCCAATTCCTTGGGTCTGGAAATAGGTGCCTGCCCAGGGGTGCGCAGGATTCTCTGCTATTTCTTCCTTGATGCTCGCGATCTTTGTATTGGCAAATTTCTCGTGAGCCCGTTGGGCTAGTTTTGCGGTTTCTTGGTCGACCGGCTCGTCTGCGACAATCGATTTCGTTAAGAAAATCAAAACGATGGACGCTGTGGCAACAAAACGCAATTCGCTAGACAAGGGTGGACTCCTTTTTCGCTTGGAGGAACCAAGGAATCCTAGACGAAAGACCCAAGTGATTGCTAGTGCTCCTTTAAAACCTAGTGCGAACGAAGTAATTGTGTCGATTCCCTTCAGCCGCAAAGGAACCTGTTCCTTACGCTCTATTCAGCGGCTACAATCAGGTCGTGACAATTCCCTTGTCCATCGCCACAACATAACCCAATTCCCCATTCCCTCAAAATATCAGTTTGACCGTTTGACCGGGTAAACACATGCTGGCTATACGAGATCGCAAAAATGGTTAATCGTATTCTCGAGACATGATTGAAATGCTTTCATGAGGCGGCGTGCGATTTCATTTTCGTTGTGGGGCTCTAATCACAAATACACCGGCGGCGCTGTTCAAAATGCAATTCTCGCGAATGAAATTTACCCTGAATGGGATTGTGTGTTCCATGTTGGTGACTCAACTCCAGAAAGTGTTTTAGTTGAGTTGTCACAGTACCAAAACGTTAGGGTTATAGAAACAAAAAGCCCGGGAAACTGGACAAGTTCGTTGTGGCGTTTTATGTTGATCGATACGGGTTACTATGATGCAGTCATAATCAGAGACTGCGACAGTAGGCTCTCCTATAGAGAACGCGCGGCGGTTGAGCAATGGTTGCAGGAAAATCGTGCATTTCATGTGATGAGAGATCATCCCCAACATGCAACTGAAATTATGGCAGGCATGTGGGGCGTCAGAAAAGGCGCAATTAATTTCACAGAAACGATACATGCGTATCCAAAGCTTGGCGATTATTGGCAGGTTGACCAAAACTATCTTCGAGACGTTGTTTGGCCAATTGCGATTTCGTCAAATACTACTCATGACGAGTTTTTTGTTAAAAGGAAATTTCCATTTGGCATGAGGCACCCTTCGCATTTTGTAGGGCAAGCTTACGACGGTGACGGTAAAGCACTAGATACGAAAGAAAATTTTTGGGATTATTTACCAACTCAACGAATTGAGTACGAAAAATACAGGATCAGTTCACGCGAATGAATGGGTTGAAAACGAAGAAATGCTGCTGAATAGCATTCTTGCCGTTTGAAACGTGCGAGTTTGCCGAGGTCGCACGATGCGAGGAATGTTGAGCTGGTATTGGCTAGGAGTAGAGTTGGATCGCTCGCACGATAGCGTCCATGTCGTTCGGGACGGCGATGGCTCGATTGGCAAACGAGGCCCGTGTGACACCGCGACTACCTAAGACTTCATTGAACTTCTCTTGATCGGTTGTATGGTATGCCACTGTTGCGGTCGGGTCCTTGAGTTGATGTCCGGTGAGGATGCACACCACCCGATCGTCCATTCCGATGACTCCTTGTTGACGAAGCAGTTTTGCACCCGCAACGCTGGCGGCGCTGGCTGGTTCACAACCGATGCCACCCGCTCCTACTTGGGCTTTTGCGTCGAGTATTTCTTGATCGGATACCTTGCGGACGACACCGTCGCAAACATCGAGCGCTCTCAAGCACTTTTTCAGATTGACCGGCCGATTGATTTCGATAGCGCTGGCGATCGTGTCTGCCTTGATATTGCCCTTGTCCAATTCGTCGTAGTAGCAAGCTGCGATCTCCATACGAGGGCGACCACGGTTCCAACGCAGATTCCGCTGATTGTAAACAACGTCCAGCGTATCTGCGCCTGCGGCGTTAATCACTGCCAATCGAGGAATGCGATCGATCATACCTAGTTCCCTCAGTTCCATGAACGCTTTGCCAAACGCGCTGCTGTTGCCGAGATTTCCGCCAGGAACGACGATCCAATCTGGGACCTGCCATTGCAGGGCTTCGAGGACTCGGTACATGACCGTTTTTTGGCCCTCGAGGCGGAATGGATTGATGCTGTTGACCAAGTAGATTCCGAGTTCCTTAGAAACTTCTTTGACGCGCGCCATCGCGTCATCGAAGTCACCGGAAATCTGAACTGTGAGCGCCCCATACTCGAGGGCTTGCGAAAGCTTGCCGTACGAAATCTTGCCCGAACCGATGAAGATGACGGCTTTCATCAATTGAGTCACCGAACAATACATGGCCAACGAGGCGCTGGTGTTACCTGTCGAGGCACAAGCGGCTCTTTTGGCACCGACCATACGGGCATGTGTGAATGCGGCACACATGCCGTTGTCTTTGAATGATCCCGAAGGGTTCATCCCTTCGTACTGCAAATAAAGCTGTCCGGGACGAATGCCTACGTATTTAGCTACCGAATTGGCTTGTTGCAGCAGAGTTTGTCCCTCGCCCACCGTGATCACGCGCTCGGCAGGCGCAAAGGGTAGCAATTCATGAAATCTCCAAACGCCACTAAATCGAAGCGGTTCGTTTCGCCGCGACCACATTTGCTGGAAATCTCGCAGCTGAGTCGGGACCGGAACCCTTTCCCAATTGTAGATAACGTCTAGCAGATCCCCACACTTGGTACACGACGTGAGGACTTCGTCGATGGAAAAGTTGGCGCCGCAGTCCGCATTAAGGCAACGCTGGTATGCCAAATCCGATTTGGTTTGTGGGACAGGTGCGATCGCAGTGGCCATGTTGTTTTGCCTGTTAAGCAGGATTTCGTCCCGCCGAGGAAATAACGCTTGTATCGAGAGGAATAATCGGCAAAGTCGTCAATTGCGTTGCTGTCATTGTCGGAATATTCGTCGCGGTTCCTAACGTCTGATATTTTGCCTGAATTCGCTAGGCGGTATAGTTTACCCCCACTTATTGGAAATCGGAAACGCGAAGCGGAAAAGTCGGATGGAAGTAGCTACGGACCTGCCAGAATCTAGGCAAAAGAACAACGCAACGATTCCCGCAGGCCGCTATTTGCTATTTGGCGCGTTGGCAATGATTGGAGGATTGGTCGACCTGTTATCCAAGGAATCGGTGTTCTCATGGAGAGGTCTACCGGGTGAATTGCCACCCTGGTGGATCGTGGAACCTTACTTCGGGATCGAGACTGCCGTCAACCAAGGTGCGTTGTTCGGGATGGGGCAAGGCAAAGGCTGGCTCTTTGCAATCATGTCCATTGCGGCCGCATTGGGAATCGCAATCTGGTTGTTCGTATTCCAAGCCGCAGCATCGAAATGGCTGACGGTAACCATGGGCTTGGTGATGGGAGGGATCCTCGGCAATTTGTACGATCGACTAGGCGTTCCCGATTTGCCAGAGCCGCACTCGGGCGGCGTCCGCGATTGGATCTTGTTCACGTACCAAGGATATGTCTGGCCGAACTTCAATATCGCCGATTCCTTGTTGGTGACCGGAGCAATTATGTTGGCCGTGCACTCGGTCTTTCTTCAGAAGGATCGATCCTAGAGCCAATCACAAAGACCCCAACGGCCTCGCGCCGCTCGGTGAACAAGGTTTGTATGCTAGTAGAAGCGACCGACCGATAGACCCCCGTGACCTTGTGTCACGGGTGACATTTAGCTATTCGAACCTTGCGTTCCAGTCGGACGAGCCGACTGGGGACGGAGCAATGGGAGGGTTCCAATTCTAGCTGTTAGCCTTGTGCTCCAGTTAGACAAGCCAACTGGGGGCATGACAATATTAGGGGAACAAAAACAACTTATCGAGTTCTTGCGTCAATACCGAACTTTTAACACCCCACTTAGGACACCAAAGCTGCGCTCGACGGGGACGAGCCCCTTTCGAGCAGATAGTATTTATGCGGCACGCTTTTCTTGGGCGACGGATTCCTTTTTTGCTCGGATCTTTTCTCTTAGTTCATGGATCCGCATGCGTTTTTGCGCTTCAATTTGTTGTCGCTTGACGTGCGCTTTCAGTAGTTCCTGGAGTCTCTCTCGAAGCAGATTTGCCAACGACAATAGGCATCGCATCGCTGCATAAAATGCGATGCACACCAATACCCATTGGATCGTCTGCTCATCGAACATTCGCTAGCTATGCTGCCTTTCTCTTTAGGTCGTTTGCTAGCAAATGCCTTAGTCGTTCGAACTCTTCGATACTCGTGAAGTGAACCGTGATTCGGCCACGGCCACGGCTGGTTTGGCTGATGTCCACGCGGGTACCAAGCGACATCTTGAACTCCTTTTCGAGCGACGCGATTTGGTCCGATTTGGATGGTTTTCGGCGCGGAACGGCACCCAAGTAACCTTGATCGGAGGCGGCTGATTCGGCAATCGCTTCGGCAACGCGAGCTTCGGTTTCGCGAACACTCCATGCTTCGTCGCGGATCTTTTGTAGCGTTGCGATTTGTTCTTTGATGCTCCCTAGGCTGAGAAGTGCCTTGGCATGGCCAGCCGAGATCTCGTCACGTTGGACGGCATCGGTGATGACATCAGGTAGCTCGAGCAACCGCATCATATTGGCGATGGAACTGCGATCGATCTTAAGTCGTTGGGCAAGTTCGTCTTGAGTGCATTTGTGCTCGGTGATGTAGCGTTTGAAGGAGAGAGCCTTCTCGATAGCGTTCAGATCTTTTCGCTGCAAATTCTCAATGATGGCCAGTTCAGCCACCAGCCGATCATCAGCGATTCGCACTTCGGCTCGAATAGTCGGGAGGCCAGCGTGGACCGTGGCCCGCAGACGTCGCTCGCCGCTGATCAGCTGATAACGTTCTCCGATCCGCCGAACCAGGATCGGTTGAAGCTGCTTGTGCTCCTTGAGAGATTGCGCCAGCGATTCAATCTCGGACTGGTTGAATTGGCGACGAGGTTGAAATGGATTGGCGTCGATTTGCGTTACGGGGATATCGACTGTGGAGGTCCCATCGGCGCTCTCGGTACTCGCTTGAGCCATTGGGATTGATATAGGAGCGATGCTGGAACGGGAGGTGGCTGAACGGGCTTCACCTGCTAGTTGTCGGATAGTCTCCGTTCGCGAGGCCAATCCGTTGGCAGTGCGGTCCAGATCCGCACTGGTCCCGGCGGATGAATTGCTAGCATGCGGTTGGCCATCTGCACCTTCCTCGAGTGGCGTTCCGAGCAAAGCAGCCAAACCGCGTCCGAGTCGTCGATCTTTAGTCACGTTCAAGTACCTCCATGCATAGTTCAATATAGGCTCGTGTCCCCCGCGACCTTGGCGCATAGGCCAGAACACTTTGTCCATGGCTTGGCGCTTCGCTTATTGCGATGTCACGTGGAATCACAGTATCAAAAACAATATCCCCAAAGAAATCCCGAACTTCCGAATCCACTTCGTGAGTCAATTCGAAACGCGGATCGTACATCGTCAGCAGGATCCCACCAAAGGTAAGCCTGCCTGGGTTCTTTTGCATCACGTCGCGAATGACGTGAATCATTTGCGTTAGGCCTTCCATGGCAAAGTACTCGCACTGGATAGGCATGAGCACTTCGGTACTGGCGGCGAGCGCGGCCTGTGTCAGTTCACCGAGCGACGGAGGGCAATCCACGAACACGGCATCGTAACCTCCCATGCCGGCTTCGAGATGTTGCTTAAGCAAGGTTCCTTGAGTGAGAGCCCCTTTGGCAAGTCGATCTACGTCCTGAAACGATCGGCAGCCAGGCAGCAAGTACAAATTGGGTTGTTGGGTTTCGAGAATGCTGTCCCGAATAGGCGAATCGATCAAGAGAGGGTGACGCCCAGCGGGTTGGTGCCCTAGTCCGCTGGTTGCATTGCATTGGGGGTCGAGATCGATCACGAGAGTTTTGTTCGCAGACTTGGCCATGGCCCAGGCTAGATTGATAGCCGTAGTGGTCTTTCCCACCCCACCTTTTTGGTTCGCTACGCAAAATACGCGGGCCATTCGGATACGACGCTGAGTGCAAGGACGTTAAGTTAGGCGATTCAGGTCGGAGGATACAGAAATGCATAATGTTAGGGAAATACCAGTTCCACGTTTCACTAGCAAAACATAGTAGAACGATTGTCCCAATCGTTTCGGGCCGGAGTAATCGATTGTCCCAATCGTTTCGACGACGAAGGGAAACATGTTTCCGGTATTATGTCTCACTCGTTTCCGGAGCAATTGGGACAATTGCTCTACTCTCTTCTCCACTCTCTTCCCCAATTATTTGGTGTTGATGACGCACTTGGACACGATTCCAAACGGGCGAATTTTGGTATATTTAGGTCGAGCAAGAATCGAACTCTTGCTTCCATTACCTGCCTCCAAACATGTTTCTTTCCCGAAAACATTCTTCGAAAATGAACTGCTCAACCAATTCAATCAGACGATTGCTGTTCTCGCTTGGTCTAACGGCGACCTTGGCGTTCCCTACCATTTTGAATGCTGGCGATGACACTTCGCCGTCTAGTTCTGCGGGGAACAAGGCCAAGCCAACGGATTGGTATCACTGGCGAGGACCACTTCAAAACGGCCATACGTTGGAAAAGGGGCTACCGGATTCCTTCAAGGCTAACGGCGAAAACGTCCTATGGAAGTCCGAGGAGTTTAAGACTCGCGCGACGCCTATCGTGATGAACGGACGGCTTTATACGGTTTGTCGTTCCGATGAGGACACCAACAAGGAGGCGGAAAAGACTGTTTGCTTGGATGCCGAAACGGGGAAACCAATTTGGCAAAGCATTCACAACGTGTTTTTGACCGAGGCTCCCCCGGAACGAGTGGGTTGGTCAAGCGTGGTTGGCGATCCAGAAACCGATAAAGTCTACGTGCTAGGCATCGGTTGTTTGTTTCAGTGCTTGGATGGAAAAACGGGCAAAATCCTTTGGGAAAAGTCCATGCTGGAAGAATACGGCATGTTGTCTACTTATGGAGGACGCACCAATTTTCCAGTCATTTTCGAAGACATGGTCATCATCTCGGGCGTGATGACAGGTTGGGGCGATACCGCGGTGCCAGCCCACCGTATTGTCGCGATGGACAAATCCACGGGAGCGCCCATTTGGATGATGAATACTCGTCCCCGCCCAGAAGACACGACGTATGGAACGCCGGTCTTCACAGTGTTTAACGGTCAAGCTGCCATGGTGTTCGGAGCTGCTGACGGTGCATTGTACGCAGTCCAACCCAGGACCGGCAAAGTTATTTGGAAGTACCAAGCTTCACCTCGCGGACTTAACGTCACACCACTGATTGACAACGGCATTGTGTATTGTGGTCACGGAGAACAAAACGAAACGGACCGCACAATCTTAGGAGCCGTCTTTGCATTTGACGGTAACACTACCGGCGACATCAAACCGGATAAACTTCTTTGGAATATTCCCAAGAAGACCGTTTCGAAAAGTTCTCCAGTCAAACTCGGCGACCGAGTGTACTTCATCGATGATGGTGCTGTCGTGTTTGGAGTCAACGCAAAAACCGGTGTGATCGAAGTTGACCAGCGATTGGGACGAATTATGTTTGGATCGCTAGTAGTCTCGGAAGACAAAATGTACGTGGGTGAGAACTCTGGACAGGTGTTTACGCTCCGGCCGACCGAGAAATCGATCGAAGTGGTAAACAAGACCCTCCTTCGAGGCCATGAAACGTTTGGATCATTTGCGGTATCAAACGGTCGCATGTATTTGCCAACCACCACGGCATTGTATTGCATCGGGAAATCAGAGCACAAAGTGGATGCCGTCCCCATGCCCAAATTGCCTGTTGAAAACAAGGTGACCGATACGAAAGTTGCACATATTCAAGTCTGCCCGGTGGAGATGTTGCTCTCGCCAAATCAAAAGGCAAAACTGCAAGTCCGAGCCTACAACGCGGCCGGACAGTATTTGAAGCTGCTTACCGACGCCATGATTACCGTTGAGGGAGGCGGCGCAGTTAGCGACGATCAAGTCTTTACGGCACCAGGCGACTCGACCGGGACGGCGGTCATCTTGACCGCAACGTCCGGGGATTTAAAGAGCACCGCCAGAGCGAGAGTGATTCCTCAGTTGCCATGGAAATTCGACTTCGAAAACAAGAAGGTTCCTTTGCAATGGATCGGTGCTTCGTACCGACATCAACCCTTCGAATTGCCTACCGGAGGGAATGGGCTGGTGAAGATAAGCACGATTCCCAAAGGTACCAAAAGCCAAGCATTCTTAGGCAAACCCAACATTGGCGACTATACGATTCAAGCCGATGTTTACGCAACGGACACGAAGAACAAAGTCCCTACGAATAAGCTGCCAGATATGGGGCTAGTGAATCAAAGGTATTTGCTATCATTAGAGGGTGCGCAACGTCTGCAGATTCGTTCGTGGGCTTCGCTGCAGGAACAACGATTTGCGAAAACGATCCCATTTGATTGGGTCGCGAACACTTGGTATACGCTTAAGTTCCGAGGCGAAAACAAGGATGGAAAAGCAGTTCTCAAGGCCAAGGTGTGGAAGACGGGGGAACAAGAGCCAGAGGCATGGACGATCGAAGGGGTCGATGGATTGCCTAACACGACGGGCAGTCCAGGATTATTCGGCAACTCGACCGATGCTGAGTACTTCGTCGACAACGTGATGATTACGGCCAACGAAAAGTAATGCTAAAGGCTTAAGGCTTAAGGCTTAAGGCGTAAGCAGAAAGGGGAAACGAGAGTGATTCCTCTTTTTCTTCCCCTCGCCTCGTTTGAGATCGTCCAGCTTCCAAACAGTTTTATGAGCCTGAGGCGCTAGGAGATCTTCCCACTTTTGAATCAACGTTTTCGTTGGTTGTGTGTTGAGCCTGAGGCGCTAGCCGAGCCACGTTGCAGGAATTCGGCTAGCGCCTCAGGCTCAGTAAAGCCAATGATTTGTCGTATTGGAAAGTGGAAAGATCTCCTGCTAGGAGATCTTGGATCGGAACGTTGTGTGGCACGCCCAGAGTCTTCGATGGGCGTCGGGATCAATTGAGATTCATCACGCCCTTCGCTAAGCCTCAGAGCGTGCCACCCCAAATTACCTACTTGACAAAGCACTAGTCAACTGCAACAGTTCGGGGACTTGCTCGGTCGTCTCTACCATTCCGAACATAGTAAACGCATAGACGTCGGTGATATGGATCGGCATCAGCTGACCCGCTTGACGCACATTGCCGTCCCAGACCACGATGCGATCGCAGACGGTACGTCCGGTCATTTGTCGCAAATCACCGGTCTGACCCTTTCGCACGGACCATTTGCTTGGCCCCTCCACCAAGACTTCTACTTTTTGGCCCATGAATCGCAAGTTGTCTTCGAGCGAGATTTTGTTTTGGACTTCCAGCAACTCCAAATTGCGTCGGTGCTTGACCTCTTCGGAAACGTCGTCCTCGTACAATTCAGCCCCGCGTGTGCCGGGCCGGACACTGTACTGGAAAATGAAGCTGTTCTTGAAACGGCATTTTCGCACCATATCGACGGTCATCTGAAACTCATCTTCCGTCTCGCCACAGAAGCCCACGATGAAATCGCTGGAAATGGCGGCCTCCGGGATAATCTCATAGGTGCGGTCAACCATCTCATAGTAGTCCGTCGAAGTGTATCCACGCTTCATTCGCTTCAGGATATTGTCGCTGCCGCTTTGGGCTGGAACATGCAGATAAGGAGAGCATTTTGGAAGGCTGCGAACTGTTTGTAACAATTCACGGGTCATGTCTTTCGGATAGTTTGTAACAAACTTGATCCGCTCAATGCCGTCGATAGGATGTATCATCTCGAGCAAGTCCGCCAATCGAGTTGATTTATCCCCTTGAACGTACTTGTACGAATTAACGGTTTGACCGAGGAGGGTGATTTCTTTGGCACCTTGATCGGCTAAAATTTTAGCTTCAGCGACAATCTGCTCCGGTGCACGTCCTTGTTCAGGCCCGCGGGTCATGGGAACAATACAATAAGTGCAAAACTTGTCGCATCCGATTTGAATGCGGAGGTAGGCTTGGAAGGGCGTCGGACGCATCTCAGGATCGCGGAGCGGATCAAATGTTTCGTGAGATCGCTTGATGTCGTCGACGTTGCCATCTTTCCTCGACAAGCTGACAGCCAATTGATGTTTTTCGCCTGCTTGTGCACGTTCGATCAGTTCGGGAATACGATGCAATTGCCCGGGTCCAACGACTAAATCGACGAATGGTGTGCGTTCAAAGATGGCCCGTTGATCTTTCTGGGCCATACAACCCATGACGCCAAGGATCTTTTGTGGGTTGCTAAGTTTTAACTGCTTGAGGTGAAACAGGTTGTTGTAAGCCTTTTCCTCTGCATGCTCTCGGACAGAACACGTGTTAAAAAGTATCGTGTCGGCGAGTTCTGGATCATCGGTCAGCGCATATCCTGATTTACGAAGTGCAGCCACCACCATTTCGCTGTCGAGCACGTTCATTTGGCAACCCACGGTCTCGATATAGAGTCTCTTGGTTGCAGGTGGCAATGGAGATACGGGAGCTTCAGTCATTCATGCTACTGTGGTAAGGGCGCTTCGGATTTGCTCAGCACAATCCACCAAGCATCCGTCGCTCCGATCGGAGGCAAAAAGTTCAGATGCAATGAAACGCAATGATGATTAAAGCGTGGTTTTAGAACTTGAGCAAGCGCTTTGATTCCTCCAGCAGGAACTTAGCATCCATAAAGGGCTCATGGCCAATGTCTTGCCAACGAATCCGACCATTGGTATCGATGAGGAAAGTTCCATGCAATGGGACCCCTTCAAAATCGTCAAAGCAGCGAAATTCCTTGAAAATATCGAGTTCCGGGTTCGCGATGAGCGGAACGTGCATGGTGTCCTCGTAATTTCGAAGCCCCGCTTGCAGTTTTGAAAGCGTTTCTGTGCTAATGGCCGCGACCTCGATTCCAGACTTACGGAAACCTTCGACCATAGGCGAAAACGTTTTGAGTTGTTCGGCGCAGTGGACGCAGCCGAAACCCAAGTAGAGAATCAGCACCAAGGGCTTATCTCCAAAGGTTTTGGTGGAACGAATTTCTCCATCGGAGCCAATTGCAGACCACATGGGTGCTTTGGGTGGCGACCAACGAAATGGCCCTAGCGAATCGAGCGGTGGTCGGTCGCCTAAGTCCGTTGGCGATTTGCCTGGCAACCGCCATTTATCTTTGAGCCCGATCTTTTCGACCATTGGAACGAGACGATCGAGTACGGCGATCCTATCGTCAGCCATCGCTGCGATGGGCGAAAGCGACGCGAGAAACGACTTGCATTTT
>JBEBHM010000172.1:0-12964 GCA_040080875.1 Pirellula sp. | reverse complement strand
GTCCGCCACCACCCGGTCCGCCACCACCTGGACCGCCACCACCTGATCCTCCACCTAGGCCACCGCCACTTGGCGGTTGTGCCATCGTTGCCGCACCTGCGACGGCCCAAAGACCTATCGAAAACAATATATGTTTCATACCTTCATCTCCAAAACGCTAAAAGGGAACTTGTTCACATCGCATTCAATCATATCCATTACCCAAACCGTTCATTCAACCGAATAACATCCTTCGCTGGAACAGAACGAGTCTTCAAAGTAACTTTCAATTTGCTGCTTCCAAAAACGGACCGTCACGAACGGGCCTACTCTTTTCCTCCGACACAGTAAAGATACTTGTTGGATCGAAGAAAGATTTGACCATCGCTGATGGCTGGAGTCGCGTTGAATCCGCTATCATCGTTTGTTTTGTTTTGGGCCAGCACTTGGAATTCAGGTTTCGCTGACAGTACCAACACACCATCCCACCTTGTCTGCACATAAATTCGGCCGTTCGCGACCACTGGTGAAGCATATACCGGTTTCCCGCCAGCTTTGATTTCCGGCACTCGCTCTTTATAAACGAGTTCGCCATTGTTGGCATCGACGCAGAACGCGAGTCCGCTATCGCTAATCCAATAGAGGCGACCTTCGTACAGCACAGGCGTTGCTACGTACGAGCTATTGCGACTCGTCCAGAGCATGTTGGATTTGGTGACGTCTCCCGCGCCGGCGGCGCGAATTGCAAAGCTACCGGCGGATCGGAATCCACCGAATACGAACACCGTTTCATCTTTTGAAATGATGCTAGGGCAGATGTTGCCGGTCAGCTGATGTTCAGCGTACCATTGCATCTTACCGGTGTCGGGATTGATGCCCCATACCTCGCCAGGGACAGCCACGACCAAGTCCACTCGTCCCTCGTTGGTCGTGACCAATGAAGGTGTACCGTAGGCAAGCTCAAGGGCCGATCCCTCAGCCTTCCATTTTTGATTTCCAGTTGCCTTATCGAGAGCTACGACAGATCGACTCTCCTCTGATGCATTGACAATGACTTGATCCTTGTACAGGATCAAGCTCGCCGCAGCACCCCAGCGCCGATTGCTGGACTCCTTGCCTACACCTGTCTTCCATAGCTGCCTGCCATCGAGGTCAAAAGCAACCACTCCGCTCTTGTTGAAAAAGCAATACACATTTTGACCGTCCGTAACCGGCGAACTGCTTGCGTAACCGTGTTCTGCGATGTACCCCTGATAAGCATCCTCAGGCAATTCGCCAGCAACCGTCTGTGTCCATCGTATTTTCCCGTTCGTTCGATCGATGCACACGAGGTGTCGCTTGAGCGATTGTAGACTGCCACTTCGATCCTCGAGCATACCGTAGCCAGAATAGCACGTAACGAAGACACGATCTCCTATGACTATGGGACTCGATGAACCAGCCCCGGGCAACGCAGTCCGCCATCGCTGGTTCTCCGTCTCACTCCAAGCGATAGGCACCTTGGTGTCAACGCTCACGCCCGCATTGTTTTCGCCGCGAAACTGCTTCCAGTCCTCACCCAAGCCGCTTCGGCCCATCATGAGCATGGAGGCAATCGACAAACAATACACAATTATTCGTATCATCTAGTTCCCTTCAAGCTTTCGTTGACAATGCTACTCCCAGAATTCGCTGCAAGTTGAATTCGCTACAAGTTTGTTACTCGAAGCTAAGTTGGTTATCGCATTCATCCATCCGCGTAATTGACTTGTTGCGAAACTCTCTGGGAACCGTCGCAAATTTTCATGACATTGCGGTTGCGTTTCTCAACATCATGTTTTATCTAGTTCCCATCAAGCTTTTGTGAGCGAGAATCATGTGCGCGTGGCTACCACGAACTGCAGTTCTTCTTCTGACGTCGACCACTCGTCGCCCGGGGACCTGTGGTAGGATGTCCAGAGTGCTGCGTTGATCGTCTTGCAACGCATGTTTTCGAAACCTTGCTTGGACCAAACGTCATATCGCAAGCTGCTTTTATCCCTTGATTCGCAAGCAATGACCCGATGGACCCGACCAAGGTCCTCTTTGGTAAATTACATGAACACCACGATGGCTAAACACTTTGTATTGATTCTCTCTGCGGTCGTGCTGCCATTCGCTTCGAGCTCACCCCTTGCAGCCAAACAGCCGCCCAACATCATCTTCATACTTGCCGATGATCTCGGTATCGGGAACGTAGGTTGCTACGGTTCGGACCATTACAAAACACCGAATATCGACAAACTTGCGGCTACGGGCACTCGCTTCACACATGCCTTCACCGCTGCGCTTTGCGGTCCGTCGCGTGCACTGATCATGTCGGGACGCTACGCCTTTCGCAACGGTTCGACTAATCAGGATGCGTGTACTCGGATGGCTCATTCTGAAATCGTACTCCCCAAAATGTTCAAGTCGGCAGGTTATGTTAGCTCATCTATCGGAAAATGGGGACAGCTACCTGGTCTGCCAAGCGACCACGGCTTCGATGACTACCTACAATTCAAGGGCAGCGGAGTCTATTGGAACCAGAAGGACGGTAAGACGGAATCTTACCTTGTGAACGGCAACGAGATAAAACTTGGCGAAAAAGAATATATGCCAGACCTGATGCATCAGAGTGCACTCGGTTTCATCCAACAGAATCAAAGCAATCCCTTCTTTCTCTATTACTCGATGTCGCACGTTCACGGCGACATTCAGCCGACGCCGGATAGCGCACCGGACAGTAAGGATCTGTTCGGCGACAATGTTCTCTACATGGACAAATTAGTCGGAAACCTCGTCGCCGAACTTGACGCATTGAAACTGCGAGAAAACACGCTCATCCTCTTCATGGGCGACAACGGGACCGGCAAAGGACAAAGCGCTCGATCCACCGTTGGAGGCCGAAACCTATCTGGAATGAAGGGGAGCATGCTTGAGTGCGGTGGCCTCGTACCATTGATTGCCAATTGGCCAAGCAATGTAGTTTCAGGAAGAACATGCGACGATCTGATCGACTCGACGGATATTCTCGCAACCTTTGCTGAGCTTTCCGGTGGCAAGCTCCCAGAGAAAACAACTTTCGACGGACGTAGTTTTGTTGCGCAACTGCGGGGCGAAGCGGGCAAATCGAGAGATTGGGTTTACAATCAGCTTGCGTCGATGTGGTACGTCCGCGAATCGCAATGGAAGCTTGATCATCTCGGCGATCTCTATGACATGAGCGATGCCCCGTTTACTGAAAAGCGGGTTCCTGTTAATAACGAAACACCCGCCGCCAGCGCCGCACGGAACCGTCTCTCGATCGCCCTAGCCAGGCTCAATCCTGCCGGGGGTGTTGCGGACACAGGAGACGGCACCGGTCGACATGCCAATAAAGTCAAAAAGTCAAAGGCCAACGCAGAACCGGCAAAACAAGAACCTAACAAGTAAGCCTGCCCATGGGTGGCTGTCGAGCGACAAAGCAAACTCCGAGATATCGCTCAACGGAGCCCGCAGTGGATGGGAATCACTAACCCCGCAATGTCAATCACCTCGGAACAGGATGACCGGATGCTAGTGGCACCAGCAGCGATGAACCCAAACAAATGGCCTGAATCCCTCGATTTTCTGCTGCGTTTTATGGAAACGGTACCGGACACCTTTTTCCACGTAGCAATTCAATCGCCCATGCTGCGGCTTGGTCGTCTAGTTTGGGGCGAGGTGGTTGGCTGTAGTCGATCGAACCGTAACGGCCTCGCCGATAACATGCGTCCAGCAGCGGCTGCAATTGCAAAACAATATCGGGGTCGGTCGCGCGTAACGGCATGCGGAAGTTGGGAACAGCCTGATTGAGCGCGATCGAGATGATTTCCGCCTGCTCTGGTCGATTCGCTCTGCGAATGCACACTAGATATGGCGTACGTTTGTCCAAAGGGATACCGCGTTCGGGAGCGGCAACAATGAACGTACCCGAACGTATGAAATCTATCTCGACGAGGTTGACGCCCCCCTCGAAGTACTCGCGTTGCTTGCGCCGATAAGCTGCTCGACCAGCCTCTTCTTGTTTATTCGCAGGACTGAGCAACTCGATGGCGGTCACGACCCGATTGCCGCTATTCAAGTCGACTATTTCGATGTGTCGTTGAGTCGGCTGTTCGTTTGGCAAGGGAATAATGGTCGGCTCTGCAATGATTGCGTCCGCGACTGCGACCGATGATGTAAAGGTCGCCAGGGGCAGCTCAGTCACTTGAACATCCGGATAGATCCAACGCGACGACTCATCAAGATCGACCATCACGCTTTCCTCAACGCGTGCTTGCAAATCGCTAGGCAATTGATCTGAGATTTGATCACTGATATATACCATCAGCCGAGTATGCACGTCGCCCCAGTGTTGTTCGAGATAAGGATCAACTCCTGGAAATGGGCTCTTCATCGCTTCGCACTCTTTTCGTCAGTTGTACATTCGACCGGCGACCGTCTATCCTATTCTATTCTAGTCGATGGCCCGACATAGAGGCAACGCAATCTATGCATCACTTAAATCATGGTCGTGCCATGGTTCGGCAAGCGACCGTATCCATCAAGAGATACCGCTCAACGGAGCCCGCAACGGATGGGCATCACTAACCCGGCAAAGTACGACCCCGGCAAAGTACGAAAGGAATATTTGCCGACACGAAAATCCGCAATGCATCCTTGATCGCCGGTCTTTATTTTCCTGTCGCGAAAGCTTTCTGTCGATCCCCTCGAGCTTCAGGTCGTTACCCGAACAGGATGACCTTCCGGCCGAATCCCTCGATATTTCTGCTGCTTTTGATTGAAACGGTACCTGACACCTTTTTCTCACTTCAATCTAACGTCGAACCAACCGGCTGGACCTGACGCCTTTTGCTTCACCCAAGGCTGCGAACCATTCATCGACTGGCGAGTGCAACGGCTTCGATTCGTCCGACGTGGCGTATGAGGTAACGTCAACATTGGCACTTTGCTTTCGAGAAGCAAAATCGGAATGCGGCCATTCCTCCGATTCATCAAACTGCGCTAATGCCTTATCCACTTCAGAACAAGCACCATTGACAGATTGGGCACTCCTGCTGTTGACACTTGATAACCATGCTTCCCAATTGGGCATCAGTCCTGTTGCCAAGAGTTCGTGCGGATTGGTTACAGGTTTCTCGATCGCATGCGTTGGAGTCGCTACGGCACTGAACATCGATTGCATTGAGGCGGCCCGATTGGATTCGCCTTCTCCTGATGAACCCTTGGCAGGTACCGTAAACAGCGTTAACAACACCGTATTGCTGATCCGACTTTGGACGGCGCTCAAGTCGGCCGCCGTCACGCGTCGATCCTTGTTGATATCTCGCAAATCGTTCACCGATACGATTTGGTTGGAAATCGCCGATTGAACAGACGACAAATCGGCAGCCGTGACTCGGAGCGACGGACCACCACCGCTAATCTCAGCCATTGCATGGCCAACATAATAGACCTCGCGTTGAGCCAAGCCTGTGTTGGCGTTGGCGTGAACGATGATCTGCAACCATGTGTTTTGAATGGCATTGTTGGGCCATTCGAGCCGGACTCGCGCAGGTGTCGTTGCATTGCCAGGTGTGACGTGGATTAAGTTCGGATTCGGGCCGAGTCCCCAACCGCTTGGATTGTTTGTTCCGCCAGTCCGGAATGTAAAGTCCGAAAGACTCAAGCTGCTCGAAACCAATCCGGCAACGTCCAAAACAATTCCGTTAAGGCCGAGCCCATAGTTGATCACATTGTCCGTCGTCAACGGTTGCGGATCGTCGGTGGCCCGAAGTAGCTTGTTGACAGGGCTCGAATCGAGCGCCGCAGGAATGTTGGCTCCGCTGTTCGAATAATCCGATCCCTTGTAATAGATCGAGCGCCCAGCGACGACCACATTGCTTGTGACCAAGAACGATACTTGCGAGCTGTTCACTCCATCCGTTGCTGTCACGGTTACCGGCAAGTCCGTCACCTTAGCCGTTGGAGTCCATGACCACGTCCAAGTGCCATTCAGATTTTTGGTGATGCTGCCTGTCGAAACGCTCAAATCGACATTGGCGTTCTCCGGATCGCTCCATGCGCCGCTATTGGTCAACGTCGTTAAAACATTGCCACTGACGGCCGACAGCGTTCGGCTAAGCAATGGCGCTTCGTTCACGTTTTCGATCGTGACCACAAAGGCCTCTTCGATCTGTAGTCCGCCCGAGTCGGTGCTTCGAACCCTTACCGAATAGGAGTTCTTGGTGTCCGCATCCAGCGGTACGTTGGCGTGCAAGGCGTTGTTCAAAATGTAGAAACTGGTGTTGTCGTCCGAACCGACTCCGTCCTCCAGCGAATAAACAAAGGTGCCACCGGACTCGACGTCCACCGTTTGGAACGTGCCGACAACGCTATTGATCGGGCTGTTCTCCACAATGCTGAGCAATGTCGACGTGATATCGATCGGGGCATCGTTAACTGAATCAACCAAGATAGTCGAGATGTACGTGTTGCTACTGAGCGAGTTGGCCTGAAGCGTGCCTGGCTGAACGGCTGTACCGACGACGGTTTGATCGGCCCTATCCCAGGCTCGATAGGAAATTCCACCCGCATTCCCGAAATAGTTCGCGTTGGGTAGGAATCGGATTCTTGCGGTAGTGGTGGACCCGAGCAACAACAGGCTGCCTCCAGCAAGCGAAGGCGAGATGCTTGAATACGCTGTACCGTCGAGTGTGTATTGCCAAACTCCGTTCGAATTGTCTACACCGCTGATCGCAATTCCGCTGCTCGGCCCATCCGCGTCCGACCATCGCCCCGCCAGAACGGATGAAACCAAGGTGCCAAGGTTGGCAGCAATTGCAATATCTTCATCGATGCTGGCAAAGGAATAATCACCTACCAAAATCGGCGCCGCGTTCGAGATCACTCGGAACGTGCGCACATAGTTGCCGCCGGCGTTTCCATCGTTGTCTCCATCCAATCGATTGCCCGACAGATCGTAGGCGCTGGAGAGCGGCGTACTCAGAACGGTCAATCGATAGAGTCCCGACGAAAGCGGGCCACCTGGGAAACTTAGATTCAGTGTGTTCGTTAGCGTATTGAATGCTGGGACTACCGGGACCAACACATCATCACTATCGCCGAACTGATTGTTCGTTCCGGCATTTCGCAGTTCGTACAGAGTTGGCGACACCGTCGAGAGTGGCTGCAGCGACTCATTCGTCACTAAACCGATCTCCGAAATTGCGGCGGCTGTGATGCCACCATTGGCAACAGTACTTGGCACACTGGACGTTATTACCGGCGATGATGTGTCGCTGCTATTACCCCGGTACTCGAAAGCACCGATGTCGCGTATGCCTGGAACAAAACTGAATCGAACCGAATTGAGCTGGTTAAGATTGGTTGCATTGTCATAAGCGGGAACGAGTTCGTGGACATAGCCGTTCCCACTCGATATTCCCACGGTGGGCGTCAAGCCAGTGTTTACGTTGCTTGATCCGCCAGCGATCGGGCCATAGTCAAACTGAACTTCACCATTGTTAAATAGCGTGATGGAAAACTGAACGTCTTCGTTATTGAGTTCGTTGGTCGCATCCCACCGAATCTTTACAAAGCCTGCTCCCGTTTCAACGAAGACGTTGTCGGCGGCAACCGCATTGGTTCGGATATTGTCCCACAAGGCGGCGATGCGAGGAAACTCAAGGAGTTCGCTCAATGTGTTGGTGCTGTCGCCTGCATTCGTTTGACTGCCAAACTGCAGGAACCCTTCGGTCGAGACGAAGACTGACGTATAGTTGATACCGTAGAAGGGGAAAACAAAACCACCGGTGAAGTTATAGGCAAAAGATTGGTTATTGCTTCGGAAGCCTTGTGCTGTCCCGGTAGCAGTGAACTGGTTGTTCGACAAAACCGTGGGTTGCAGCGTGTTCCGACCCATATTGGCAGTCGCGGGATCATCGCTGGCCGCAAAGCCCTCGATGTCCGGTTTGATTTGTCGCCAGGAATCGCCTCGATCGATCGCGGGCGAAAACTGCTTCAAGTAGAAATTGTCGTCCGATCCGCCGTCAATACTTGATGTGCTGTTGTAACCGAAGATGTTATCGGCCCCGTCGATATCCACAAACAACGGATCGCTGCTGACGCTATTGACATCATGTCCCGAACCTAATTGCCAATCCAACAGACTCAATTGATTGGCATTCCAAAATCCTATTCGAGCGTTGGGATCAGAGCTTCGGTGCAACAGGTTGTAATTGCTTCGGAAGTCGTTGGCGTTCAGCGTGCCTGCACTGATCCCGTAGCCAGAGAGAATCCACACGATGTTGTTGTTGAGGTCAGCTTTGCTGGAGCCATCCAAGCGAATTGCCTCGCCGACTTGTTGATAAATTGTATTGTTTGCAACCAATACAACCGATGACGCATTGACATTGCTAAGCTGTACGCCTCGATTCGTATTGGCGTAAACAATGTTGTTGACAATCATACCGGAATAGGAGGATAAGCCTTGGATACCATGCGAGTTTGAATACACACGGTTGGAGTTGACCTCAGTTTGGAAGTTAACGCTAATTCCGACGTTTGTATTTCCGAACACTCGGTTGCCCTGAACCGATGACGCACTGTTGCTAGAAGCGCTGATGCCATTGGCGTTGTTGCGGACGATGTTGTTGCGAACAGTACCGCCGCTTGCAACAATCCCAAATTGATTTGTGCTCGTCTGGCCGTAAACCTCGTTGTCCTCGGTCAACACGAATCCATTTGTAGTAATACCTGTCGTCGTATTTGCGAAGACTTCGTTTCCAACCACTAGCGACTGTTGGGCTTCGGTGTCGCCTCGGGCGCGGATGCCGGTCAAGTTCCCATGCACTTCGTTATTTCGAACAATGGCATTGCGGCCTGCGGTATGAATTCCCGTATTGCCATGATCGAAAACTTCGTTGTCCTCGAGAAGATGATTGAAACCGGATCCGAATCCTCCGATGAAAATGCCGGTCTCCATCGCGAAGCCAAACTGTTGATCGTCAAGCGTGCTGCCACCTGGAACTCCAAACAGAATGTTGTTCTGGGCGATCATGCGGTCGTTTGTTGGCCCAATTTCGATGCCCGCATAGGAGTTTCCAAAGATTCTACTGTTGCGAATGACGAAGTCGTCGCTATCGGAAGTGTTTCCGGAATAGACTCCGCTGTCGGCGTTCTTGATACTGACCGAGTCGATCGTTACGTTGTCGGCGTTTTGCAGTTCGAAAGCAAATTGACTGGGAATACTGTTGCTTTGTTGCCGATCGAAAATGGCAGTTGCACCCGTTGGGCCTTGAATCGTAATCCCTGAGTCCTGTCCATGGATGACGATATTGCTATGCAGTAAATAGGTCCCCGCGCCGACATTGATGCGATCTCCCGCATCTAAATCAAAGCTTTGAATGACGGCTGAGAGATTTCGCATCGGTCGATCAGGTGTCTTGCCCCCGTTGGCATCGTTGCCGGTCAGACTGATGTAATACTCCGGTCCGTTGTTAACGACTTCGAACGCTTGATCGGAGGTATCGGTTGCGAAGAGTCCTTGTTCGGAAACGATGCGGAACAAACTCGTTCTTGAATTGGTGGGAGTTGTCGGAGTCCAAACGAATTGACCGCGTCCGTACGTGTCAAGCGGCACATTTGTCGCCACCGTGCTCCAGCTCGTTCCATTGTTGGACGAGTACTGCAAAGTTACGGTTGGAGTTGGGTCGGCTACGGGTTCATCGGCAGTAATCTCGATGACAGAAACGATTGCACCGTTCGAAGTCAAGTTCAACATTCGCAGATCAAGCAAACCATTCGAGACGGCGATTCCCGAATAGGAACGCGTGATCGCAGTATTGAACGCGCCGGCCGCTGCACGGATATCAAAATTCGGTGCGACCGTAATTCCTTGAAGCTGGATATCGAATCGACGACTCCCCGCAGGTACATTGGGCTCGACAAAGTGGAGTCGTACGTTGTAAGTACCATTGGTCACAGGAACCTGGAACTGCAACGCTGCCCCGATGCCATCGATGCCTGCGTGTCCCTGATACACGCTTTGCGGTGCTGGATCGGTGACTTGACTTAGGTTGATAACGCTCGCATTTCCAGATCTCGATCCTGTCAGCTGGAATGCCTGTGCCGACGACCAGCGATCTGCGGAATTGACCCCGGCAGCCAGTTGTGCAACGGGGCGCGCCGCGCTAAGTCCGCCGCTTTGAAAGGTGACTATTTGCGATTGACCGACCTCGAATTTTTCGTATCCGTTCGGTGAGAGGATCTGAACCAATTCGGTGGCGCTCGATGTGGCATCGGATGTGTTTCCATACGAACCGATGTTGACTCGATTGCCGTTGGGCTCTGGTTCAACAGCATAGATCGCATTAGGATTGCCACGGTCGATGGAGGGTGAAGTGCTGAGGACTCGGAAGTTATCGTCACTACCAAAGTTGGCGGTTGTGTAGCCGAGAGTATTGTCCGTTCCGTCGATGTCGACGAACTGAGGATCCACCGCTAACGAGTCAGCGTCCATGTTTTGGGCATAGCTCCAAGTCGCTAAATCCGTGTAGTTCACCCCCAACAATGAGGCGATGCGACCGGCACCGCGTACGTGGTAGAGGTTGTAGTTGCCTGTCACGGAGCCGATGCCATTAGGCATTGACAGTATCGAACCAGCGTCTACCGAGATGATATTGTTCTCAAGGTTGAACGACTCATTGCCAACGGTGGTGATTACTGCGTTGCCGGCCGTTTGATAGATCGTATTGTTCTCCAAGCGAATCGAAGTGCCGTCGAGTTGGATCCCGGTGCCATTGGAGTAAATCAGATTGTTGGTAAGGAGCGGATTGTCATTGCCACTTCCACCACCGGAGACGTTGTAGACCCGAACGCCAAGAGGATTCGAATAGATTCTGTTATTCGATAGGGTAACTGTACCTCCGGTCCAGACACCTGCTTGGACTGTGTTGTAAATCGTGTTGCCAGTTGCTGTCCCCCCGCTGATCACCATGCCGACTTGAGTGCTGTGAATGAGGTTGTTTTGGAATGTTCCGGTTCCACGAATGCCCGCGAGTGGCGAACTAAGATTGCCGAAGACCCCCATGTTGTAGACTTGATTGTTCTCAACGACCGCCGAAACACCTGCTTCAATCCCGTTCCCAACGGAGTCGCGGACGATATTGTTCGAGGCTCTAGACGCAGTTTCTGGTGTGCCGCCACCGCGGACACTAAGACTGCCGGTATTGTTGTCGATGAACTGATTGCCATCGACGATACTATTGCCCCCATACACATACACTGAATAAGTGCCAGATCCACTACCAAAGTACTTGGTGAACAAACTGTTAGTGACGCTCGAGTTTGTACCCAATAGATAAAGGTGAATTCCCATATTGCGACTAACGCCGCCGTCGAACACAGAATCCTCGATCGTTGCGAAGTTATTGCCTTGATCCAAATAGACACCGCCAATGAGGAGGTTGATAAAACGGCTGTTGCGAATCGTTAAGCCGTCGCTACCCGCACTTCCATTGGCAAAGGGAGCGTGGATCCCGTATCCGCCACCACCTTGAATCTCAACGTTTTCGAACGTGATCCCATCCGCGTTGCTGAGTCGGAACACAGCATTGCTGGAACTGGCGGTTCCCGTTCGCTGAAAAATGGCCGAGCGATCCGAAGGTCCAACGATTCGAACGCCTGAGTCTTCGTTTGTAATAGTGAGATCGCGAGTCAGAGTGTGGATGCCTGAGTCGACATAGATCGTATCCCCCGGATTGAGATCGTAGGATCGGAAGAGGTTCTCCAAACTGCTCATCGGTTGCGATGGGCTCTTGCCAGAATTGGAATCGTTGCCGATCGCCGTTGTGTAAACATCGTTGGCCAACGAACTATTGTTCACATAGTAATTCGTGCCGGAGCCTACGATTTCGAATGGTTTATCCGATTGGTCCATCGCACTGGGGGTGGTCGGGCTGCTGATCGCTCGCACTCGGTAGTTGTTTCCGAGAGGCAAGTTTGCAGGTACCGACCAATTGAATTGACCGCGACCGAAACGATCCATCGGTTGATTGGTTGCAATAGTATTCCAAACAGTTCCATCGCCTGACCATTGAAGATCGACACGTGGATCGGCAACGCCAATCGTATTGGGTGTGCTTAGTTCGAGGCCATGAATCAGTGCACCAAACACCGCGTTGGCAACGATCTCTAGTCGCAATCCCGCTCCGCCATTTACGGACACACCTAGCGGGAGCACGGCTGCTCGGTTGATTCCCCCAGCCGCAACGAAAGGATCGTAGTTTGTGGCCAGTGTCACACCATTGACAACCACATTCAACGTTACCCCAGCGCCGAATACGGAGGCAAAGTGGAGACGCAAGGTGTAATTGCCATCCGAAACAGGCAAATGGAACACAGCTTTGGTACCAATGCCACCCGTGGTCCTAACCGCCGACGTGTAGACAGCAGCCGGTGCCGCAGATGCGATACCGCTGGTATCAATCGCACCGTTTGCTTGGACCACACCTTCGACGCGCACGTCATCCGCCTGAAAGTTGTCGACGCGGGAACTGCTTCCCAAGTTGACGAGCATGACAGGGCGATTGGCCGTTAAGCCGGAAGATTGCCAACGCAATATGGTATTGCTGCTTGTTGGGATCTTCTCAAGTCCATTGAGGTCGACCACATAGAGTTGTGGGCCGATACGGCTGGCTGCATCCGGAGTGTTACCGGTTGAGCCGATGTTGATGCGATCACCGTTGGGCATGGGTTCGAAGTGATAGGCAAAACTATAGTCACCTGCATCGATTGTCGTAGATGCTGAGCTAACGACAAAACTGTCGTCCAGTCCTTTGTCTGTGTTCGTGAAGCCCGAGAACGTACCGAGCGAATTGCGAGAGACAACTTGTTTGGCAATGCCTGGGCCTTGCCACCTCAGTTTCGCTTCCGCGAATCCGGTCAGCTCGCGCATTTCGACTTTGATCGGATACCACCCCGC
>JBEBHM010000851.1:0-3467 GCA_040080875.1 Pirellula sp. | reverse complement strand
TGGTGTGCCAAAAGCGTGGAAAGAATGCGGAATGCACTATTGCGAGGAATCTTGATCGCGGTCGCCGTTTCGCTCATCGTCATCCCTTCAGGGTGCTCAGCTATGGCTTCCAGAATTTGAAGCGCTCTCTCAAGGTTGGGTACGCTGTATCGTTCTCCTGCAGAGATTTCCTTAGGTTTTGGCATAGTTTCGAGGAAGAATTGGAGTGTCACGTATACTAGGGGAGAGGCTATCGTAACATCATAATGCGGTGTTGCCGACCTTGGATAACATAAAGTAACAGGCATTTTTGTTCATACTCTTTACAATGTCTTTTGCGGAATCTCATGGCCGATATGCAGGAGGCTGCAAGTGATCTGGCACACTGTTGTTGTCCCGGTCAAACGGGAGAGGATCGTCGTAGTCACCTTTCCCATCCTGATCGTGGTCCCCCCCTGGCTGTAACCAATCGTCATCGGGTGGCAATGCCTCGCCGCATTGACGAAAGATTCTATCGAGGTAGTCAACACACTCCGCACGCGTCAGAACATTGTTACGCTTTTGAAGCAACGAAGAGAAGTTCGGCATTCGCATCGCTTCTAGCCAGTCATGGAGTAGACCCCATGTTGCCGCTTCATCCGGACGAAACTCGCCAACATTCGAATTCATGGCGATCCAAGTTGCAAATGCTTCAACAACCTCGCGATCTGGATCGTCCGCCGGAATATCAGAGAAACGTGCGTTCGGAGAAAGCTGTGGCCATTCTTTTCGAACAGTTGTTGCTCGATTCAATCGTACGAGCGATGTAGCAAGCCGTCGGCGAGATACTGGTTGGTGGGGTGAGAAATAGAGGCTATCACGATCAGGCCGCCAAATACCGACCATGGTCAATATACTAGCTGCCTCAAAGTGTAAATCACCTGGAGCTACGTCGTGCCATGGCCATATCAACGTACCATGCCCACCAGCACCGCGCACCATGACTCGTTGCAAGTCGCGAATTCTCTTCATCGATGCCGCAATATCGCGCGGCTCAAGCTTATCTCGTAGCGACATGGCAGCTAAGGTTCCCGTCGCGCTGCCAACATGCATCATTTGGCCGTGCAGGCGAAGCGCCGATTGCACCATGCTGGTTACGCCAATGTTCTTGGAACATCCCAAGAGGCCATTCAATTTTACTGGCACCAAACCCCGGATAGGAAACATCGACCGATCCGTGTAGGCATTCCAATTTCTGGTACCTTGGTGTTTTCCCTGCCATGGTTTCGATGGATCGCGATCAACGAACACGCGTCGAGTTGGATGGAAGTCCATGTTGAACTGCCAACCGAAAACCCCATCGGGAACCATGGTCTTCCCCCACAGCGGACGCTCAACTTCCGTCCGCACATCGGTTTCACGCGTAATATACAACGCCTCCAAACGTAGTCCCTCACGAACGTATGGTTTGGGAGGCAATCGATCTTCGGTACCATAATCCTCAGCAAGTTTCATGTATCGAAAGCTTTGCGGTAAGTCACCAACGCGTTCATGCGCGTCGGTTTGAAGCCAATAAAGGAACTCCAGCGCTCGTTGCTTTGCGTCATCGAAAACAATCTTCCTCTGTTCAAAACTCATGTTGACAATATTCTTCTTGGACGCACCCGTCTCCGATCTTTCAAGTGCATCGACGACATGCTGCGGGAGCGTACTCAGTGGGTAATCATGTGCAGGCCAATTGAGTATTGTCGCTTCGGCCCCTGGCGCGAATCCAAAGTGATGGCGATCAACGATGCGGCGATGTGTGTAGATACACCAGCCAGCAGAGTTATAGATCCCGCCATGACCATCCCAATCAACCCAAATCTTTGCCTTCTTCGCATCTTCAAATGACCGCAGGTCATAGCGCATTGGCCGTTTTATCGTGCTGTCGCTGCCCGCCTCCCGCAATAACGGGCACCAACTTATCGGGTTCATTTCTTGCTGGCCTCCTTCTTCGAGAAGCTCCGGAGCGCTAGGCTCGTTGAATCTCGATTTCAGATCGGGACCAGCCATGTAGCCCGCTCCGCTCAATCGAATTACATCCCCCCAATCGCTTGAGTCAACCGTGAGGGTCGCTTCGATGCGAAGCGACGAGTCAGCGTCCCCAACTTTCAAAAACTCAACGGCAGTAACTTTGCCGTCGTTCACTTGCACGCTCTTCGGTCGCCAGCCGCGGAAAATCTTAATCTGATTGGAACCCTCGTCGGTGTAGGGTGCCATCCACTCTTGAAATATTCTTGCTGCCGCTTTCGGTTCAATGGTCTCTGTCCCACACCAAGCATTGCCGGGTGTTGCAATGCCGTAGGTCCTTCGATTGTGATCGCGAATACGCTCGATGATTTCAAGAAACGCGCCGCTGCGTGGGAAGCTGACGCGTTTTCCATCCACAATGGTCCACTCGTCCATGGGGCCAATGCCTTGGGTGCAACACTGGCCTCCCAACCATTCGATGTCATTGACGAGCACGATGCGCTTTACACCCAGACGAGCGGCTTGGACGGCCGCAGCGCAGCCCGATTCATCACCTCCAACAATCAGCAGATCCGCATGGTTTGTTTCCTTGCCATGAGCGATCGAGGAAATAATGCACAACAGTAGTAAAATCAAAAGCCCTCTTGCCATGTTCTGACCTTTTGCAATTTTCCTTTTCGGACAACACCTAACTTGTTCTGATTGTTCGACAGTTGGATCGGGCTGGACCTTGGAGAAGATCGATGCGTGAATGCCCGATGCGCACAACTGGTCTTCGAATTCTTGAAGCTTGCCGTTGGACACCATGTGCGCATCCGTCACCAGCAGCACGCGATTCTTCCCTCGCTTCAAAATCTGCTCTGCAAGTCTCTTCCTTGCACCGCCGCCGACGATGAGAGTCAGCGACGAGTTGAACTGAGTGACTACCATCCTTTACTCCTCACGTAGTCATTGTCCCACCGGGCCAAGACCACTTTTTGGCGAGTATAAAACAAAACACCTTCCATGCCCTGAACATGCAAGTCGCCGAAGAAAGAGTCATCCCAACCGGAGAATGCAAAGATAGCCATCGGGGCTGGTACTCCCACATTGATGCCGACCATACCGCACTTGGATTGCCGGACAAACTCGCGAGCCGCTGAGCCGCTCTGCGTAAAAATCGTTCCGCCGTTGCCGTAGGGAATGCGATTTTGCCATTCGATCGCTTCTTCCAACGATCTAGGATACATACAGGAGAGCGCAGGACCGAACAATTCTGTGTTGAAGAGTGGACTGTCAGGCGTTACGTTTTCAACCAACGTCGGCCCGACAAAGAAGCCCTCTTTGGGTAGTTGTTTCCGACCGTCGCGAACCATTCGTACGCTTGATTCCAACGAATCCAGTGTTTGCAACAACCGCTTTGCGAGGCCAAGTCGATAACGGGTCCCCTGCCAGCATTGGGATTCTGGCTTGTGTCATCCAGTTGAAGTGCATTCATGTCTTCGACCAGTCGTTCT
>JBEBHM010000850.1:0-3470 GCA_040080875.1 Pirellula sp. | reverse complement strand
AGAGGAGTTGCTCCGCAACTCCTCCGCGCGGCAACTCCTGCTAGTGCTTTGTCCAGATTAGTTTTTCAGGTAGTGGACCTTGTTAAAGGTTCTGTGGTTCACGGATCTTTTGCAGACGCAACCGACAAAAGTACTCGATTGTGCAATAGTGGTCGCATACAAGTCCGCAGCGCAAGCAAGTGGTAGTTCTGCTTCCCTTGCTCGCGTTGCGGGCTTGTATTGCGTCTTTGCAAGATCCACTACGTCCAAACCTAGTGCTTTTTCAAGTAGGTATTTGGGGTGGCACGCTTTGAGGCTTTGCGGCTTTGCGAAGGGCGTGGTAAATCTCAAGTGGTCCCCACGCCCATCGAAGACTCTGGGCGTGCCACCCGCGAATACTTTTAGCGTGCCCACCGATGACTCGGGGCGTGCCAAGCATCGTTCCGATCCCCGCTTATCAAATTGACAAAGCACCAGTCTCCCAACAAGTGGTTAATGTGATGTCACGCAACGCGTCGACGCAGGTTTCGGACCCATTGCTCTGCCAGCAAGTAAAACTTAGGTTGCCGCCGAGCACGTGGCAACCGACGGAGCGTGCAACCTGACAATTGGACCAGATTGGCCTCGTCTTGCTCGGTGGTTAACGAATCGCGGTCCGCGTCGTAAACGCAGCCCACAAACTCTCCTCCGTCCCGAGAAATAGGAAACGGTCGGACCGATTCGCCCGCATACTGATAAAACTCGCTGTGGACCATGCAGTCATAGCGAAAACGGGGATAGATGACATCTCGCAAGAAATCTTGATCTTGTCCTTTTTTTGCCCACAATCCCCAAGCTGCCACTTGACGATCCATGTCTGTAATTCGGCCGCCCCGACAACCCCACATTCCCCCTAAGATCGGAACCTTGTGCTGGGGATGGTCTCGCATGATGTGCAGGGAAAACCCACTCTCAATCCACTCCTCAACGGCAGCGAACTCTCGATGCGTCAAACGTGAATCGACGTCGCGCATGACGACTGCATCCACGTCGCGTTCGGACACAGGCAAGAAACGCCAAAACATTCCGTCGATCAAGCCAACCCTTTTTCGCGAAACAACTTCGGCTCCCGAGTCTAAGAGCCGGTCAATGCAGTCGGTTGGTATCTCTTCGGATACGTAGAAGCGCGCTGACCAGCCTGGATAGACGCTGGCCACGAGGACCGCATTCCGCACGGCCCCGTCCAAGTACATCGGATCGGAACCAAAAACCGAAAACGCAACGATTCGCTTGTTCATTTTCATTCTCGTCACTTCATGCGGCTCGTGAGTAATTGATTTCAGTCCAAGGAAGGCATGTTGCCGTTCCCAAGGGGCGATCCGGGTAGCGGAAGTTGTGATAAATCAGTCGACCATTTTGAAAGTGGAGCGACTCCATCATGCAGCGAATAGAACTCTCCATACAGTGCACTTCGGCTGCCCGCTCAAGAACTAGCCCAAGGTGAAAAATGCTTTCGCTCGTATCATTTCGAACGACAGGAAAAGGGATCGCGCGGGTGTCAATGCAATATCCTCGGGACGGGTCATCGTGAACGAAAGCATAGGGCAGCTTGGGAGCGAGCTTTCGAAACACACGCTCCTCTTCCAACATGTCGCGAATCCAAAAGCACTTGGTGAATCGAGTTTCATAAGGCACTTTTTGCTGCAAATAGAACAACTGGTCGAAGAAGAGATGCGGAAATCGTTTTTCCAAGGGCCTGAGCGCACGGTGCCCAACGCTCAACAAATTGGAGCTGCGCCGCTCCCGAAGAATCCTGCGTATCTCTGCCCCTTCCTTGTTGCGATCATCGATGGCTTCGATGACGATTCTAGGTTCGTCGCGATACATCCATGAAACCATTGCGACGTTGCGCTGCTTGCAAAAGACATGCGCATTGCAATTGTCTTCTAGCCGTTCGAGCAGCCCGCGAACCATGCCATTGCAATGAATCATGTCTCCTAGACCCAAATGGTGGTGAACGAATACATCGCGAGTCAGGTCAACACCGGGGCGGCCCCCAAAAATTCGAAAGTATGACGTTCGCATCGATGGAGCTTAGGCAGCGAGTTGAGTTTTTTGTACAACGGATCGGTAACGGTACAAACACAGGCCAACTGAATCAAACTTGCCCTTGGTCCACCAAGTGTTCTTGCGGTGGCCATCCAAAACGGACAACGGTTGCCATTGTCGCGATGATTCGATGTAGGGTCGAACGGCAGAAGCCTTGATGGATACGATCCTCGGGTTCTGCCCACCGGATTGTTCCCAATCGTGCATGGCAAAAAGGCAGCCAGCCCCAAGGTGCGGTTCCAACCTACGCAGGTCATCGAATGCTAGGCTTGGGATCTCTGGTCCGTCAAAGAAAACCAAGTCCGGGATGGTTCCTCGCTCGATCAATCGATCGATTAATTCCGTCGACTTGAGAGGGTGATAATTGAGGACTCCTTCGAACCGTTTCAGAAATTTTTCAGGAGGTCGGCGGATCGGATCACACGTATGAAGTTGGCCGCCGATACGCCGAAGTGCTTCCGAAATATAGAACGTCGATCCACCGACGCCAGTCCCTACCTCGAGCACGATTTTTGGCCGGTGTTCTATCAGCCATCCGTAGAGCATGACTCGTTCGAGAGGCAACATCTCACCATCGAATGGGTTGTACGGCAGATACCGCGCGACAACCAAGCGCGTCATCAGTTTTCTTAAGATATTCATTTCCGATGGGATTTGTAATGGTTGGACTTGAGTCGAGTATTTCTCAAGTGTATTTGTGTGTATTCCTGGCCATTCTCTAGCAGAATTGGCAAAGCGAGGCAAGCTTGGAAATCGCTCGGCGAATGCTAGCAAGAGCTCGAGTGGTTGAGGATAGCGCCTAAGGCTCATCTGAGAAACCGGAAGTAAGTGATATTGGCCTCGCGATGCAAATTTGACAGAATCTTGAGGCATGCGAGTCTTGGTCTTCGAACCCCAGTTTGCTGGGCATAATCTTTCCTATGTCATGCACTTGATAACGCATTTGATTGCGTTCGATTGCGATGTGCACCTCATTACTTCGAACCAAGCGACGGAGTCCGAAGAGTTTGCGAATCACCTGGGGCACTTGGAAGGTACCTTTCAATGTCATCCATTGAATGATTTTGTGGGTCGACCTGGCGGTCGAGGCATATGCGTCAACGGCCCTGCGGGAAACTTTGCCCTACTGAAAGGGCTTTATCGCGGGTTGAGAATGGTACGACCTGACCACGTTTATGTTCCTTGTGGGAATCCGATCGCGCATTGGGCCGGACTACCAAATCCTGTTTCTCGGGAATTGCGACGTGGGTCGATCGAAGCGGAATTGGTTCTGCTCTTTGGCAAGTATGCATATGAGCACACGGGATTGCGATCACGGCTGAAAGAGTGGATGGCATTGGCTGTTTTGTCGCGTGGGCCATGGGCTCGTATTCATCACATCGTCCCGCGGGCTGTGCAAGTCA
>JBEBHM010000171.1:0-12975 GCA_040080875.1 Pirellula sp. | reverse complement strand
TGTATAAGAGACAGCTTATCCAGCGGCTTTCCATCTTGGGTTGTCACAGTTCCCTCGACGAGTTCATATTGAATCCCGCCGCCGCATCCGCCAGCGAAAGGCAACAATGCGATCAAGCAAACGGAAACCAGCTTACACGAAGCGCTCACGATTTAACTCCAAATCAAAATCAAGTAATCTACATGGAATGAAGCAACAAAAGTGGCACCATGCAATACACATGATGCCACTTTCGTTTTGCTCAATGCGTATCACTTCGAGACTAGCTCGAAGTAGATCGCAATAAAATCGGTTATTGTTCGTCGCTAACCACTTCTCCACCAGATCGCGTTCCCATACCACGCAATACGATAGGTGAAACCGATTGGGAAATAAAACGGATCGAACCGTCGCCCAGGCCAAAATTCGCTCCGCCGATGTGCATGCTACCAAATGCATTGATTCGATCTTCGAACAATAACTGTTGCGTGCCTCCGCCAAGGGTATCGAAGTTGGTAGGCAGTCGGTAATTGATTGGCACACTCGTGCCGAGGTGAGCGTCCCCTTCGCCGCCAAACCAAACCCATCCCCAGTCTCTGATTCTGTCGTCGACAATTGGGCTGGAATCAAAAACGGGATCGAAGTACTGGCGTTCTCCGATCAACAAAGTATTGCTTGAACCATCCGTGAGATCTCCCAATCCATATCGTTTGCAACGAGTGAAAGCACCATCCGCTGCACCACCAATGCCGGGTGCCGGAACAACGTTCAACGGATTAAACAAGCTTGGCCTCGTGAAGGTATTATTTCCGCGTGGGTACGCCCGCGTACCGGCACAGCCAAAATAATGTCCACGGAAGTATTTGCCGTTATCCGCTGCCGTTGTCGCTTCGTTCCAAGGACCACCTGGGTTCGATGGACACATCAAAGTTGGAACCACTTGCTTCAAAAACCAGTTCCCAACCCAATCCGTTGTCGGATTTGCTCTGTCTTTTTGATTGTTCGCAAAAACGAATTGGTCGTACCATTCATACAACGCCGTTTGCTCGACAAACGGAAGCACTGCATGCTGCCACGGATAGCGTCGATTTTGAGGCGCGGGCGTTCCAGGTTTTCCTAAATCTGGATGCGGAAATGATCCGTCATTTCGCAGGATCCCGTAGGGAAATTTCTTGTGTGCATCGTGGTGCAGGTGAAGAGCCAACGCCAATTGCTTTTCGTTGTTGCTGCACTGCATGCGCCGGGCAGCCTCACGTGCAGCTTGAACAGCGGGCAACAGCAACCCAACTAGTATGCCAATGATGGCAATGACAACCAAGAGCTCTACGAGCGTAAAGCCATTGGAAACTCTCTTGCTATTCTTCATAAACGTCTCCTAAGAACAGAAAAAATAATGAGGGACCTAATCGACCTAATTCTACTCGAATCTAACCCGACATTGTCAACGTGGTTACGCACATTTTTTTCCGCCAGAAAGTCATTTGGGCTACCATCGCGGCCCCAAGATCCCATAGCCACAATAGCTGAATCGTCAAAAACAATCGCGCCGGCCACGTACCCCCCTCGTTAAGTGGTCTGGACGGACGGCACCAGGGCCCGGTTTAGAGCCGTCGAAGGCCTGGTTTCGCCGAGCTTTCAGGCGTTTAGAAGCTCCTTGACGACGTTTCCATGGACGTCGGTCAATCGATAGTCGCGGCCTTGAAATCGGTAGGTCAGTCGCGTGTGGTCAATACCTAGCAAATGCAACGCAGTCGCGTTCAAGTCGTGGATGTGAACCGCGTCCCGGACAATGTTGTAACTGAAGTCATCTGTCTCGCCATAGACGAACCCACCTCGCACTCCGGCTCCTGCCATCCAAACGCTATAGCACCTAGGGTGATGGTCCCGTCCGTAGTTGTCGCGGGTAAGTACACCTTGTGAATATACCGTTCTCCCAAACTCACCGCCCCAAATGACCAGCGTGTCGTCTAGCATGCCGCGTTGCTTAAGGTCAAAGAGCAGCGCCGCGGTGGGCTGGTCCGTATCATAGCATTGGCTGCGTATGCCTTTGGGGAGATCGTTGTGCTGATCCCAGCCTCGATGATACAGCTGAATAAAGCGAACGCCACGCTCGGCCAAGCGTCGCGCGAGAATGCAGTTGGCCGCATACGTACCGGGCTTTTTAGACTCGGGACCGTAGTTCTCAAAAACATAAGATGATTCGTTCGACAAGTCAGCCAGTTCCGGAACGGCGGACTGCATTCGATACGCCATTTCATACTGATCGATGCGAGCTTGGATCTCCGGATCGTGAAGTTCCGAATAGGCGATCGCATTGAGGTTGGCGACGTCGTCGAGCATCGCGCGCCGACGCGATTCAGTAATGCCTGGTGGATTGGACAAGTACAGAACCGGGTCTTTCCCCGAACTAAAACGTACGCCTTGAAATTTCGATGGCAGAAATCCGGAACCCCACATGCGTTCATGCAGCGGCTGCGCGTTGGTCGGTCCGCTCGGTCGCGAAATCATCGCAACGAAGGCTGGTAGATCGGTGTTTTCCGAGCCCAACCCGTACGACACCCATGCCCCAAACGCAGGCCGTCCACCAAACTGATGCCCCGTCTGGAGCAACGTCATTGCCGGATCATGATTGATCGCTTCGGTGTGGAGCGTTTTGATTAGGCAAATGTCGTCTGCAAACTTGGCAGTGTACGGCAACAGCTCGCTGAGCCACATCCCGGACTGGCCATGTTGCTGGAACTTGATCGCGGATGGAGCCACCGGAAAACGCTTTTGACCGGAAGTCATTCCGGTCAGTCGCTGCTCTCCGCGCACGGAGTCGGGCAGATCTTTGTCGAATTGTTCCTCAAGTCCCGGCTTGTAGTCAAAGAGTTCCAACTGAGACGGTGCGCCCGCCTGCGTCAACCAGATAACACGTTTGGCTTTGGGTGTTGGTTGAACCAACGCCTTGCCGTGCAATTCCGGGTTCATTAGGGAAGCCAGCGCAACGCTTCCCAAGAATTGACGTCTCGAAGGCCTTATGCCGGTCAAGCAATTTCGAAGCTGGTCAATATTCAAGACTCGGTTCGTTGTCACTTCGAAATTGCCTCATCCAAATTTAAGAGCGTGGTGGCGATCGTGGTCAACGCAGCCAACTCGATCGGATCAAGCGCAGGATCCAACTTGCTAGATCCAACGCTCAACAGAACCGTAGCTGCGGTCCGATCGTTGTCAAAATCAGACAACGCACGACGATAGGTCGACGAGAGTATTTGCAGTTCCCGATCAGTTGGGTAACGCGACAAGATCAAAAGGAACCCATACCGTATTCGTGACTCCGGAGAATCACCTCCCTCGCGCAACATGCGTTCGCCAACCCCACGCGCCGCCTCGACGTAGGTTGGATCGTTCATCAAGTTGAGGGCTTGCAACGGCGTATTGGACTGCGTGCGACGCATGCTGCAAAATTCTCGAAACGGAGCGTCGAACGCAAGCATGGCGGGGTGCGGAACGGACCGTTTCCAATAGGTGTATATGCTTCGCCGATAGAGGTCCTTGCCTGTTCCTGGTTCGTAGACGTTGTATCCTGTCCCTGCCGTCACTTGTTCGTAAAGTCCCGTGGGGTGATAGGGTCGCACGGATGGACCACCGATGTCCGTGGACAACAATCCGCTGACAGCCAGCGCATGATCTCGGATAAACTCTGCCATCAGTCGTTGGCGCGGGCCACGAGCTAGGAGTCGGTTTTCCCCGTCCAGCTCTCGCCACGAATGCGATGCTTGCGAGTGTTGCCGATAGGTGGAGCTTGTAACCATCATTCGCATCAAACGTTTGACGTCCCATTGAGACTCGCGAAACATATTCGCTAAGAAGTCCAAGAGTTCTGGATGGCTTGGCAATTCTCCTTGGGCGCCGAAGTCCTCGCTGGTACGCACGAGACCTGTTCCAAAGACTTGTTGCCAGAAACGATTCACCGTGACGCGTGCTGTTAGCGGATGCGCGGGATCGACAAGCCAACTCGCTAATCCAAGACGATTTCGGGGCAGCCCATCGCCCAGCGGCGGCAATACCGCAGGTGTTGCCGCGAACACTTCTTCACCAGGCCGATCGTACGCACCTCGCAGGAGTACAAAAGTTTTGCGAGTCTCCATCTCAGACATGACGAGCGTGGTTGGGATCTCGTCCTCGGCGGATTGAATCGCTTTTTTGAGCGACTCGATGGATGCCGCGAGCTCGCGATACTGTGCGCGGTGCGACAAGAACGCCTTCTGCAGTTGCAATTGTTCATTGGCTGTCCGTTCATTCGCTGGCTTGCTTGCGAGGTTTGCGGTTTGCGTAGAAACAAGGAATTCCGCTGGGCCCTCCAAAGTGGCAAAACGCCACGTGACTTCGTGGTCGAGCGACTCGATTCCAAGTTCTATCGCGATTTCGGTTGGGTCTGAAAGTTGCAACGGTTGTTCGAACGCAACGATCGCGTGAATCGAACTCCCTTTCTTTACCGAGATGTCTATATTTGTTTTGCGGTTGGCGTCAACCACTTTGATAACTTCGTTGGGTGCAAGCGAGCCTCGATCGACCCCTTCAACCACTTTGAGTGTCTTGTCACCTTGTGTGACAGAGATCTCGTTCCAACGAAAACTTGCGTTCTCAAGAACAGGTGCAACCTCGAGTTTCAATGCGGCGACCACGCCCGCCGGTAGTTGTAGCGTTGCACCTGCCTTTTGAGTTTTTTCTTGACTGGGCTTGATCTCAAGAGATTGTCCGACGGCCTGCCATGGAGGTAGTTTCGTTGGCACGTCCTGAAGCCATTTTGCTAGATCGGCGTCCATGGATTTGGAGAATGCGTCCAACTGTCCGATGGTGAGGCCTAGTTTTTCTTGCAAGCCCTGGATCTTGCTTTGGATCTCAGGGGCGGCGAGCTGAACAAACGGTGGAGCATTGCGTCGGACAGGGTTCGCATAAATTCCGACTCCACGCTCGGGCACGTTGTGAAAGAACGCCTTCATCGCATAGAAGTCTCGTTGTGTGAACGGGTCGTACTTGTGATCGTGGCATCGCGTGCAATTGAATGTTTGCCCCATCCAGACGGCCGCAGTGGTCTCAACGCGATCGGCCGTGTACTCTGCCAAGAACTCAGCATCGATGATCCCTCCCTCCTCGTTGAGCATATGGTTGCGATGAAAGCCGGTTGCAATCTTTTGTTCCAAAGTGGCGTTGGGCAACAGATCGCCAGCGAGTTGTTCGATCGTAAATTGATCGAACGGCATGTTGCTGTTGAATGCGCGTATCACCCAATCTCGCCAGGGCCAGAGTTCACGATTGCGGTCGACTTGATAGCCATTGGTGTCCGCGTACCGAGCCGCGTCGAGCCAATCGACGGCCATGCGTTCTCCGTAGTGAGGCGAGCCGAGCAATCGGTCCACGACGGATTCGTACGAAAATTCCGATTGGTCATCCTGAAACGCTTGAACTTCTTGAGGAGTCGGCGGCAGTCCGATCAAATCGAGTGTGACTCTTCGTATCCAAGAAATCTTGGCTGCAGGCGGCGCGGGAGTCCACTCATGGGACCGGAGTTTCGCCGCAACAAATGCATCGATAGGGTTGTTTACCAACACGCGGTGCTCGGAGTGGAGTTCCGAGTCGCATGGAACCGCCGGTCTCGCTATCGGAGCAAATGCCCAATGAGTTTCATACTCTGCCCCTTGCTCGACCCATTGCTTCAGCACGTCTCGTTGGGTATCGCTAATCTTCTTGTTGGCATGCGGAGGCGGCATGACCGACTCGCTGTCTTGCGAAAAGATCCGTTCGACCATGGCGTTGCGATCCCATGGGTTGGGAATATCAAGTCGAAGGTCAGCTTTGCGTTGTCCTGGGTCTGGACCATGGCACTGAAAGCAATTTTCAGAGAGGATCGGACGCACTTGTCGATTGAAATCAACCCTGTCTGCGGCCACGCATTGGATTGCGGCGATTCCCAAAGTCAACGCGATGCAAAGTCGAAACATGAGTTGTGGGTCAAAACGGCGAGTGGTAAGAATCGAGGACCAGCGTCTAGGAGAAGCGTAATGTTGATAATGACGGGCGGGTAAATCAAGCAATCAAGCGAACTATTTTCCCAATTTTCTTGCTTCAAAATTATCGCATTCGCCAAATGGAGTTGATCTAGGAGGTCCCGTAGCAATCGACGTACATTCCCTTCTCCATCATCAAGTTACGGAGGAAAAACAAACTTGATTTCGTGCGCGGGTTGAGGAGCTACGTTAGCGTCAGTTTCCCAATCTGGATGCATATTAATTTGTCGGATGGGAATCAAAGCTGACATCATCACGGACGATCATCCCATAGGCAACTTGTCAGATCAGGTAAATTCTATGGCAAGCGAGGCAATCATTGCACACGTCTCGGCAATTATGAAGTCCTGGGTTAACAAGCTGCGTGGCTCCGCTTAGCGAATCGAGTCAAGTGAAGGTGCCTCTCAACTTCAGGAGGGGGTTTGGATCCTGACATCGATTGCGTTGCCACTACACTATGTGTGCGTCCGTTCCGTTACAATTTGCAAGTGATCTTAAAATCGTTCGCCGGGCAATCGAACGCAGGTATCAAACCGGATGTTAAACTGGACGTCGAAAATGGTAATGAAGATTGTCGGGGCCTTCATCTTGTTGCTCGGCTCGGTTTCGTTGATTTTCGCAGTAATGGCCCATTTGGAATTAAACAGCGCAGGAAAAACCTTTTGCTTTGCACAATTGCCATGACTCGTACGAGAATTGCAATGCGTTCTGGTCCTTGGCTCGGTCCACCGATGGCCTTACAATGAACACGGTTTTCAGATTATTCAGTTGCCTCGGCTTCCTTGTGTTCGTCACGTCCGTCGTCGTTGCACAAGAAGGGAAAGAGTCCAAAGGGACCGAAGATTGGGTCTACCTCCAAAACGCGGACCTGCGCGTTGGACTCCTGCGCTCCCACGGCGGAGCGATTGCACATCTTTCTTCGCGAACTTCAGACTTCAACACCCTCAACCACTACGACCACGGTCGACTCGTTCAACAGTCATATTACGGCAACGAAGACGGATCACGTTGGGTCGACAAACCGTGGCGATACAATCCTGTACAAGGCGGCGACTACAAGGGCACCGCCACAACGGTCGTCGAATTTAGATCCACAGAAACATCTGCTTATGTCAAAACGATTCCGCGCCATTGGGCATCTGGAGAACTGGTCACCGAATGCACGATGGAACAATGGGTAGCGCTGGATGGGTCTATCCTCCGAGTTCGCTGCAAGCTTACCTATCATGGTGACATTTCTCACGAACCTCGCCACCAAGAAACCCCTGCCGTATTTGTTTCTCCTAAGCTTTCTACGCTCGTCGCGTACACAGGCGACCAACCTTGGACGAAAGCGCCATTGACGCGAAAAACACCGGGTTGGCCCAATGAGTCGCTCAAACTATCGGAAGGCTGGGCGGCGTATGTCGACGATGCTGGAAATGGAATCGGCATTTATGTTCCGGGTGTATCGGAGGCGACATGTTATCGGTTTCAAGGTGGCGCTGGATCAGACTGCTCTTACGTAGCACCGTTACGAACTTTCGCTCTGACCCCTGGTTTATCATTTTCGTATACTGCGTTCTTTACACTCGGCGACGTGGATGCAATTCGAGGACGATTCACCGTACTCCGCGGCGCTGACAAATAGTGCATAACCAAGATCGGCACCATTTGTGCCTAGCACCTACAGAAGGGCCTCGATTCGGTTCACGCGATGATTAGACGGGCCAGTTAGCAATCAAGGTCAATCTAGGGGCCATCCATAGCGTAGTGCACGCATAGCGTTCGAGGGCCTTGGGCCCGACGAACGCCCAAGGTTTGGTGCCCTAAGACGTGGTGTCGTCCGTATCGGGACTTAATCAGTCGATAGGGACTAAGTAACAAGTCGCCGCCACCTCGCACCCAAATGTCGCGAATCGATGTTCGCGGCCGACAGGAATATTTGTCGACCGGAAAATTTGCAAAGCATCACCGTCCGACCTACTTCAATTTCTGTCGCAAAATCTTCCTGTCGATCCAAACTTCTCAAGGTCAGGCCGATTCAAATCTGTAGTCCAGCAGTGGCTGTAGTCCAGCAGTGGCTGGCACTTTCCGATGGGACCGATTACGATGACCGGACGTTTCCCAACCTGTTCGGTGAAGCGACTGGAATGCAGTCCCAATCGCATTCGCCACTCTCAATGAATTGCCGGCGCCGTTCAGTCAAGGTCTTTATGTTCCGATCGACTTCGTCAAGTTGCCGTTGGCACTCGACAAGCGTCGCACTCACCGCCGCGATGGTTATGCCACAGGTCGACGATGCTGCCTGAATCTTCGACTTGACAACCCAGTCAGAAATCATGCCGTCCATGAAGGATTCGACGAAGGTCGAAAACTCCTTGATGTGGAAGTCGATATAGGCGCCAAGTGTCGCATCGGACAGTTCCTCTCGTAATTTGCGTAGGAGCCGCTGAGCATCTCGGGAATACTGACCGGCTTTGTCGATTCTTGTCAGCTGTGCTTTCGTAGCGTCGAAAACGCCTCCCAGCTCTTCCGATGGCCACACGTCTTCCGCAGACAGAAGTTCAGCGCGAGCTCTCTCAAGACATTCTAGTGCTGCCGTCCCCAGCTTCACTGCATCTTGAAGTTCCAAGCGGTCAACGCCAAGACCTACGAGTCGTTCGAAAATGCTACTTAAGGCTTCTGCCTGCCGAGCTCGCTTCTCAAACATGCTGGTGCTTTTCCTCTCAACTGAGTTCCACATCGGGCCCACCAGTAGCTTAGGTCAAAATTGACGAAGTTCGATTCGTTCCCAACTAAATCGGAGACGATCCGCCGTTACTAATTCAAGCGTTCAAAGCGCCCTCCTGGAACAGAACGATAAATATTTATTGACAAACGATAAATCCTGAGGTACGATCGCATTCATGACAAACTGTCCACTTTTTCGGAGCCTATACCGTGTCGTCCTCGTGGACGGCGGGAATTGCATGCAGATTCAAAACCTTTTCAAAGAGTGCAGCACCCATGAAAAGAAGCTCAACCGTATTCCTTCAGCTCGTTGTAGTGCTCATCGGCATTGGCACTCTGGCAATCATGCTTTGGTTTCCCCACATCGAGGGCAGAAACGCCCATTCCACGCCTTTTGAGGTCTATTTCAAAGATCCATTTCTGGCGTATGCGTACATCGCGTCCATTTCCTATTTCATGGCGCTCTATCAAGCATTTAATGTGTTGGGGTATGCCGGAAAAAACCAAATCTTCACGCAAGCGGCCGTGAATGCATTACGGATCATCAAAATTTGTGCGGTAGCCATGATTGGTTTTGTTGCGGTGGGAGAAATCATCATCTTGTTTAGCAACTCTGACGATCGCGCCGGTGGAGTTGCCATGGGCATACTGCTCATCTTCGGTTCGATCGTCATTGCTACCGCAGCCGCAATGTTCGAACAGATATTGCAGAATGCAGTGGCGATAAAATCCGAAAACGACTTAACGGTGTAACCAAACCAGCATGGCAATCATTATTAACATCGACGTCATGTTAGCTAAGCGGAAGATGAGCGTGACCGAGCTCGCCGACAAAGTCGGCATCACGATAGCCAACATTTCCGTTTTGAAAAACGGCAAGGTAAAGGCAATCCGACTTTCGACACTCGATGCGATATGCGAAGCGCTCGAGTGTCAACCCGGAGACATTTTGGAACACCAATAGATAAAAGAGAAATGCCGCAAGGCGAGCGGCGGAATGAAACATACATTGCTTCGTATCGGTACGAAAAGCCAATGGTGTCGTCGAAGATTTCCCATGAATCTTTTTTGAAAAGCGGCACGGCAATTGCACTTTTGGAATTGAACTTGTGTGACCAACGATGCAAAGCAGCCAAACATTGGGGGCTGATTTTATGTTTCAATCACTTTCTCTCCAGGGTTTATCAACAATGTTTACCCGCCATTGGTATGTCGCTGTTTGGTTGGATCGATCGTTTTCAGTTTCGATGCACGTGCTCAATCTGATGACTATCGGTACAAACGACAATCCACAATTGCGCACTGGTACTCAGTGATCGATGGCAACAGCGGTGACCGCACCACACGTTTGTCACCTTTGGTGAAATCCATACTAGGATCACCTCGGCGACTTTTCGACCGCAGCTCCCGCATTTCCCCTCAATCGCCGACGTAAACGTTTCACTATTCCATCGCAGGTTGCTTTGCGATCCGGATGGCTGATTCTGTTTGCCCAAAAACTCTAGGGACGAGTGTCGTGACACCATCGCCAACGTATTGCTTGATCTCTATCGCCAATACCTCGGCTGGGTCCTTGGATCCCTAAAGTTTGTGTTAGAATATCTAGGTCAGAAACCTTGGACGTCATGCACTCTCCCCTTTCCTGGATTCTCCCGCCTCAACATGATTTCTACGCAATTTTTACTTACTAGGCTGTTTGTATCGATCGTCGCACTGCTGATGGCAGGTCACAGCATCGCGTGTTTCGCGGCAGGGCCCAAGAGTGTCGCAAGCTGGGAATTTGGGACCGAGGAGACCAGCCGAGTTCAATTCTCCGGGACAGTACAAAGGGACGTCGCGGGGCCGAGATCGCCCATGTTTCCTGAATTTTCCGAGAACAACACCGCCATTCGACTCGGCGGTGATGGCTCGCGAGTTGTGTTGGAGGACCCAGGCGAAAAGAGTCTCTATGATTTCAACAATGGCGATACGATCTCCATCGATGCTTGGGTGTCCATGGATGGAATCGGTGAACGCGAGAATCGTTATGTCATCGGCAAAGGGCGTACGCACCAAAAAGGTTTCGATCGCGACAATCAGAATTGGGCTTTGCGAATTTGCGGTATCAAAGGAAAGGGAGCCATTTCGTTTTTGTTTGCAACTCCCCAAGCCAAGTCGTCATCGGATTCCAATCAGAGCTCGCACTGGCATCGATGGACAAGCCAAGATGGTTTTGCGCAGGAAACTCTTTGGCATCATGTGGCAGTTAGTTATAAGTTCGGAGACCCGAATTCCATTCGCGGATGGATTGACGGTGTCGCGGTTTCCGGAACTTGGGACATGGGAGGCGCAACAGATCAAGCCCCAGTCGTAGATGACGATCAAGTCTGGATTGGGGCTTCGATGGGAGGCAATAGTTCGACAAGCTTTCGCGGATCGCTTGATTCCATATCTCTCTACCGCGAACCGTTGACCGACGAGTTCATCAAGACTCGATCGCGGCGAAATGGTCCTGCAGTCGCTGCCGTTGCGATTCCCGAAATCATGCCCGACTTGGGGCCCATCCCAACCGGAGTCGTGCAGTGCTGGGCACACGAGTCGCTGGCGGCTCACAATCGATGGCTTGCCGAGGGGGAGTCTGTTCCCCCAGTGAAGATGACGTGGAACGGAGACGAGTTTTTGTTGCCACGCCTACCCTTTAGCTACGACGAATCCGGAGTCCGCGATGGATGGAAGACTCCTGTGTTGCTCCGCATGGCTGCGGATGTGCAATTGCGTGCGGGCAAGAACAAGCTGTTGCTGCGGGCTCGAGGACTTAGCCGACTATGGTTGGATGGAAAAGTCATCGCCAGGACGGGAGTGCTCGGGGGTAGTACGGATGGGCATCAACCGGTCAAGCCGATTGCACGACCTCCATTGCCTGGTCTGCAGTCTGCCGGCTACGAAATGCAAGAAGCCATCGAGGAGATCGAAGTACCATCCGAAGGGGTCTACCGAGTGGTGTTGGAGTCGATCTTGGGAGGCAAGAAGTTCAGGGCAGTGCCGGGCGAAATGTGCGTCGCCGTCCAAACGGCCGATGAGAAGTCTTACACGCTGTTGCAATCCCACGAGCGTTGGAAAAGGATGGGGCACGGTTCGGAGAACCGTGCAACAGTGGGGAAACAGTCGGATCACGGTTCGGAGAACCGTGCAACAGATTTGACGCAGGCCGGTCACGGTTCGGAGAACCGTGCGACAGTGGGGAAACAGTCAGGTCACGGGTCGGAGAACCATGCGACGGATTTGACGGACGAGCAAATGAAACGGGCTGTGGCTAGAGTCGAGCGTCAATTGTCCGACCTGGATACCGCCACTCGACGTCAACTTTCACAATCTCAAGCAGAGTATTGGAACAAGCGTCATGCGGGTGCAAAACAATTTGCAATCATCAACCCTCCGCGACCACCCAAGTCCGCTTCTGCCAATCCGATCGACGCATTTATTGCCGACAAGATTCAGCACACGCTGAGCGAAGCACAGAAAGTCCCATCGGCGCAGGCCAAACACTTTCAAAGCCAAATACGGCCCCTTTTGAACGAACATTGCATGCGGTGCCATGGCAAGAAAGAGAGTGGCGGATTGCGACTCGACGACCGAGAGCGAGCAATGGCAGGTGGGGAATCGGGTGACAAGGCCATTGTTCCGGGCAATAGTCACGCAAGCCTCTTGATGACGCGTATTCGGAGCCAAGACCCTGACGAACGCATGCCGCCAGGTGAGCGAGGCCTGAGCGACGAGCAAATCCGCTTGTTAGAGGGTTGGATCCAGGACGGAGCGGCATGGTCATTACAACTGACTGCACCGGAGTCACTCGAATCCACCGAAATTGTCGGAGACGAATCGTTCTTGCGTCGCGTGACGTTGGATACGATCGGTTTACCGCCAACGGCCGAGGAAGTGAAACAATTCGTATCGGACAAACGCGGCAACAAGCGTGAAATGGCCATCGATCGCCTGTTGAAAGATCCCCGCTGGGCCGACCACTGGGTTAGCTATTGGCAGGAGGTCTTGGCCGAGAACCCGAATATGCTCAAGCCGAGTCTCAACAACTCTGGCCCATTCCGTTGGTTTCTGCACGAGTCTTTCTTGGATGGCAAGTCCATGGACCGAATCGTCACGGAACTCATCATGCTCAAGGGGAGCGACGTTGAGATCGCCCACGACGATGCCCTCCTGGCCCTTGGGCACCGAACCGTTCGCAAACCAGCTTTCCAAC
>JBEBHM010000849.1:0-3471 GCA_040080875.1 Pirellula sp. | reverse complement strand
TCGCAAATCGTCGGACATCAATTCGGCAGTTTGATATCGACGGCTGGGCTGTTTGTCGATCGCTTTGAGAATGATCGTCTCTAAGTCTCTCGGTAGCCGGCGTTGTAACTTGCGAGGCGGGATGGGATTGTCGTTTGCAATCTGTTTGAGCAGCAGCCCTCGATCGCTCTGGTTAAAGGCTGGCTGAAACGTACATAGTTCATACAGCGTTAACCCCAGCGAGTAGATATCGGATCTGGAATCGGAATGGCCATTCAAACGTTCGGGAGCCATGAACGCTAGCGTGCCAACCAAATCGCCCGTCCGAGTAAGGTTTTCATCGTCTTGAGTGGCCAAACCAAAGTCCGTTACCCATACGACTCCACACGTATCGAGAATGAGATTGGCAGGCTTGATGTCACGGTGTACGACCCCTTGGGAATGCGCATACCCCAGGGCGTCGGCTACCTGTAGGCCAATACGTGCAATGCGATAGAAATATCGATCGTCATCTGTACTATTTCTCGATTCGGAAGGACTCCATTCGGATGGTTTCAAATCGCCGCTCTCAATTCGCGCGATCGATGAGACCGCGATGTTCATCTGTGGCACGGAAAGATTCTCGGCCGCCCCAACATCCGAATTGAGAGCATTCTGGGAATTCCCATGACGTTCCGACTCGGAGTCTTGATTGCGATCACGACTCGGCTCAAATACCCCTGAAATCAAGCTTTGCGCGATGGCGTGTTGCGAGGCCGGATCGTTCACACTACTCTCCGAAGCGATCTCTCTAAGTCCATGAACGCCTGCATCACGAATCCGACGCAAGGCTTCGATGATCAGGTCGAGGCTTTGCCCCCGGATAAACTGCATGGCATAGAAATGTATCCCCTGGTCCTCACCCACTTCGAAGACTGGGACGATGTTGGTATGGTGAAGCCTCCCTGCGGTCCGTGCCTCAAGATGAAATCGCTGCAATCGTCTTGAATTGAGGACGGATTCTCCGGATATCACTTTCAACGCAACCCGTCGTCGAAGCGTGGAATGTTCCGCTTCGTAAACAACCCCCATGCCTCCATATCCAATTCGCCCGAGTATTCGATATTCTCCAAGATGAGTTGGGATCTTTGCCGCCGAATGGATCGCTTGGGCTTGATCGCTCGTGACTTCAGCCGCTTGCTCAAGGTTAGCTAAAACAGGAAAGAGCTTGCGTATCTCCTCCGCAATTTCCGGGTGTCTACGCTCGTACTCTGAGATAGGTGGACGTTCCCCATTTCGCAATCGCTCGACGAAGGACTCGGCCAAATCATCGACAAGATTCGGCTCAGCGTCATTCTGGGATTTAAGCAGATTCTGTGAATCGTTGGTAGGAGCGTTCGAGTTAGACATGGCAGGTTTCGATGTTATTCCATCTTCAGGTCCAAGATCGATTTTAATCGTTTGATGGCCCTCACATACCGATTGCTTGCAGTGGTGGGTTTGATACCGAGGACGCTCGCTGTTTCCACGTTGTTGAGCTGCTCAAGGTGTCGCAGCGCCAATACTTCCCGGTCAATCGATTCCATGGAATTCATTGCCTCCTCCAGACACAAACGGATCTCCGCCTTCATGGCCGCTTGACTGGGACTAGTAAACCGGCCCAACAGCTGTGCAGCCAAATCCACAGAGCTCGCGCCCGGCAGCGGCCTTCCCCATAACGAGATCTCTCGTCCGGCATCCCGGGCCTTGGTTCCCAAATGATGCCGATGAACGATCAACAGTTTCTGTAAAGTCAAAAATCTGAGCCAAAGGAAAAATGGCATTTTCTCATTGAGAAAATACTCCGGCAATCGCGTCATCGCTTCCAGGTATGCATCTTGTATGACGTCGTTTGGATCGATTCGGCCAAGCAAGCGCCGGTCCAAGCGAAACCTGACGACACGCAACAGCCTGCTCCGGAATCGTTCGAAAAGCGATCCGATAGCCTCGCTTTTCCCTTGACGGGCCGACTCAAGTAACTCCTCGATTTCTTCAATTCGTTGGTTCATTCGATATCCCTAGACTGTTTCCAATATAGGTAACTGCGCATGGCCACGCGACCAACACCAAGTGGTGGAAAGTTTTTGCCAGCAAAAATCTGAGTAAAAAAATTGTCCCCGTCGTTTCGGGCACAATTCCCAACCGATACGTGCACTAAGGTAAAACCGTGCCCGGAGCAATTGGGACAATTGCTCTACTCTTTGCCATAGAACGAAATCGCAAATCTCGGTGGATCATTGGTCGCCTGGCGCAGTTGACGATTTATGACCCAATTTGAATCTGAGATTTCATCACAGGAACCAACCGTGTCTGAACCATCTGAATTTCACGAACTCCTCGTTCGAGTTGCGAGAGGAGACAATGATGCCGCCAATACGCTGGTTCGCGAGTATGAACCAACCATTCGCCGTGTCATTAGAATGAGGCTTGCAAACTTGCCACTGCAGTCGGAGGTCGACTCGATGGACATTTGTCAGTCGGTCATGGCAAGCTTCTTCGCGCGGCATCACCGCGGGGGGCATCACTTTCAATCCCCCAATCAACTCATTGCACTGCTGGCAACGATGGCCAGATCCAAAATCGCGGCTCAATCGCGTCGCTCTCAAGCGAAACGTCGAGATCGACGCCGACTAGAACAAGCAACTGATCTCACGCTCAGACTTCCATGCAAGTCCGCATCACCTAGCCAACAGGTCGAAGCTAAAGAGCTGCTGTCCCAGGTGATGGGTCGACTCACGGACGACGAGAGAGCGTTGGCGAAGATGCGAAGTGATGGACTTGCCTGGGACTCGATCTTTCGAACATTCCAACCCTCGGGAGCATATAAGCAGACGACGGCCGACTCGCTTAGGAAACGGTTAACGCGAGCTATCGATCGCGTCGTCAAAGAACTCCATTTAGAAGTTCCTAGATAGGATGCGACCATGCCGCAACAACTACAGGAAATGTTGGAGGATCAGCGTGAGCGTTGGCGAAACGGCCAACCCAAGCAACTCAAAGACTATTGCGTTTCGAATCCCCGTTTGGGGCAAAGCGGAAACTCGCTATTGGATTTGATCTACAACGAGATCCTATTGCGTAAACAACTTGGCGAGGCCCCTTGCCTGTCGGAGTATGTTACCCAGTTTCCATCGCTTCAGCTTGAACTGGAACTTCTGTTCCAAGTCGACATAGGACTGGACAATGCAACCTACGACGCCAACTCAAGTCAACCAGCGATTCCGTACGATTCACATCCGGTGAATCGCATTGCAACCACGAGTGTGCGACTCGACTCCATGAGCGAGCCGGACAACGCCAACCAACCAGAACCTGACTCGGATGGTTCGGGGCGTCCAGTTCTGCGAATCCAAAATGCAAAAGGAAAACCGATTCCTGTTTCGCGACTTTTGCGGCAGCGTTTGCTTGTTGCGACGGCTGTTTTGGCAATCAGTTATGCACAAGCATACCCGCAATTGCGTGCTTTGTTTTTTG
>JBEBHM010000170.1:0-12993 GCA_040080875.1 Pirellula sp. | reverse complement strand
GATCCTGTTGGAAGAAAGTGCTTATTCGGAAGGTGTGGGGCTACTCAAGCAACTTGTCGACCGTTATCCAAACGCACCGGTGTCCGTCGATGCACGGGTCCGCCTAGCTCGACGAGCCTCGGAAGCCTCGGATTGGAACCACGTCGAACGGTGGTGCGACGAAGCCATTCAGTTCCGTTGCGACGAATCCTTGTTGCCACATGTCCACACATTGCGAGGGCAGGCGCGGTTTGAGCGAGGGGACTTAAAGAACTCGCAATCCGATTTCATCATTGCGCTCAACCATCCCAAACTGGCCGAAGACCTGAGCATTGCGACTCGATTTCACTTGGCTGAGACCCTCTACTTGCAAGAGAAATGGCACGAAGCGGAACCGCATTGGAAATGGCTACTATCCCACGCCGCGAGCGCAAGTTCGACCGCATCTAACTCCGACGCATGGGTTCCGGTCGTTAGGTTACGGACGGCCGAAATGCTTGCACTCAAGAAAGAGTGGGAACAAGCCGAAAAAATGGTTTTGGGAATTCGTAACGATTTTCCTGAATGTAACAAGCGTGCCGAAGTCGATTACCTTTACGCCCGTTGTTTGGTGTCCAGGGCGGACTTTGAGACTGCGCGCGGCGTTTTGTCGACGCTCACCAGAGAAGGTAAACCGTCGCACGAGCTCCAAGCCAGAGCTTATTGGATGGCCGGCGAGACCTTTATGTTGCAGCGCAATCATTCGGATGCGCTTACGGCATACAAAAAAGTTCTCGACGTTCCCAAACAAAACTATTGGCACTCCGCAGCGCTGCTACAAATCGGACAATGCTGTGAGGCGCTTTCGGACCCAGCGGGGGCACGCATCGCTTACGAACAAATCACCAACGACTTCAAAGATAGTCCATTTCTCGCAACAGCGCAAGGAAGACTCTCCAAGTTGCCTAAACCGCCGTTGGCAAATCAAGTGGAAATACGAACCGGCATAGGACCCAAACGCTGATGAACTACTGGTACATCGCGAATTCGAAAATGCGAAATTGGTCGCTAAAGCTTGGGATTCTGTTACTGTTGGTCTCGAACCCATGGTACCGGGGTGTCACGTATGCCCAGGGTGGAAACGGATATCCGCCACCGGCACTTACGTATCAACAACCTACCGGTACACAGCGGACAAGCAACCTGCCCGGCGTCCCTGCGTCAAGTCAAGTTGGGCCGAATCAAGTCGCACCAAATCAGGTTGGGCCTCCCGATGGGCGAGTGGCTGCGAACCCATTGCCTAACACTGCTTTGCAAGCCAGTTCCGAACCGACTAAGGAGTCCGCAATTCCCGTTCGAAACCTGCTGCAAATTTTTCATGACGGTGGGGTCATGATGTATCCGATCGCACTTTGCTCATTCATCTTGACCGTTTTTGCGTTTGAGAGGTTGATTCACCTCCGAATCGGTCGCGTGATCCCTCGCCCGTTTGTAAATCGGCTGATTGAGCAACTTCAGCAACAGCAAGTCGATCGGGAAGAAGCTCTCGAATTATGTGAACGAAATCCAAGCCCGATGGCCACCATCTTGTCGGCTGCGGTCAAACGTTACGGCAAGTCGGCAGTGGAGATTGAACAAGCAGTACTCGACGCGGGAGAACGCGAAAGCAATCAGTTGCGTCGTTACATGCGGCTTTTGAGCGCCATTAGCAATGTGGCCCCGTTGCTTGGGATGCTCGGAACAGTGCTGGGAATGATCCAGTCGTTCAATGATATTTCGGGTTCAGCGATGGGCCGCCCAGAAATGCTTGCAGGTGGTATCAGCACGGCGCTTCTTACTACCGCTTTCGGTTTGATGGTTTCCATTCCTGCCTATCTGCTCTACATCTATTTCTTGGGACGCACCGATCGCCTGACCATGGAAATGGACAGTTACGCTCAAAGGGTGGTCGAGATCATTTGTGCCGAGGGGCTTCAGGATTCGCGATCCCGATCACGAGCCCGCAAAGCTGCCTAAGGAAACCCATCGGATGCCGCTCAAATTGAACCAAGACGAGTTGCCCACAATCAACCTCACAAGCTTGATCGATATCCTCTTCTTGTTGATCATTTTCTTCATGGTCGGAACACGCTTTACCGAAAGCGAAACCAATATTCAGATCAACTCGCCAAAAGTGGACTCGAGCGGTGCCATGCTACAACGGCCCGCCAGCAAAGTGGTATACCTCCAGGGCGACGGCGCGATCCAATTCGAAGGGCAACGCGTTACTCCAGAACAACTGACATCGATGCTCGTGCAGTCGGTACGCAATTATCCGGATACGACCGTCCAAATCAAGCCGGATGGGACGGTCACCATGAGTCAAGCGGCAGCTGCCTATATGGCTGTCAAACGATCAGGCGCAAAACCTGAAGGCCTGACTTTTGCGTCCGCTCCCACTGCAATGCCTCGTCGATAACATCATGTTCGCCAATTCCTATTACGGTTTTCTCGGCACAATTGGAGAGCTTAGCCCCAATCGTATCTGGGCCATCATCCTAGGCGTCCTCTTCGCAATTGTTGCGGTAGCTCTCTTGATGGCTTCTTGGACCAAATGGGGACAAACCAAGTCGCTCACCAAGTGCATTGCCCTCGCATTCCTGGCGCATGTATGGCTCCTCATGTATGCCTATGGAACGCGATTTGTCGTGCCAGGCGTTGGAGGAGGCAATCAAGGTGGAGTGGGATCCGATTCGTCGATGATGATGTCGATCATGGAACCGTCGATGAGCGAGGAGCTTGCTGACAACACATTGGAACCGGCAACGGAAACGGATGAAACGGATGAAGCCGCTACACCATCCGAAGCTGCGATCGAGCCATGGCAGGCGCCCTTGCGGCCTGACAAGCAAGACTTGCCACCATTGCCTGCTCCATTGCTGACCAAAATCCCTGAGCTGCCAGCTCCTAGTCGAGACCAGTCGATTTTGTCGATGCCAACCGCACCTGCGATCGAACAAGAACTTCCGAACATGGAGGACCTAAATCAGATGGCGGAACTTTTGCAATCGACGAACATACAATCAACGAACTTTGCCATCAACCAAGCGGTTGCCCCGTCCGTTCCAGTCGTTGATATGTTGACCTCGGAAAAACAGACCATGCAATCGGCCCCTTTGCGGTCGGTGTCGCAACCAACTATTTTGCGCAAGGCGGATCAGCAACCTGTTCCAGCCAGCTATCAACTGCGTCTCTCACCGCATCGCGGCCAATTCGCAATGATGAACGGAGGTGACGTTAACACGGAGGCAGCCGTGGAACGCGCGCTCGCTTGGCTTGCAAGGGCGCAAAGTTCGAGCGGCGGCTGGAATGCCGCCGAACATGGTGCTGGTCGCGATCCAATTTCTAACGCAAATCGCCCAGACGGGGAGTATCGTCACAACGCGGGCCTCAAGGCCAACACGGCCATGACGGGTTTAGCTCTTCTCGCGTTCCTTGGGGCTGGTCACACGCAGTACGAAGGCCAATATCGAGACCATGTCAAGGCAGGCCTGGACTATTTGCGTCTGCAGCAGCTTCCTTCCGGTGATCTCTCAGGCCGCGACCAAGTCGGTCATGAACCTACAGTTCGTTTTGCACGCATGTACAGCCACGGCATGGCCTCGCTTGCCTTGACCGAAGTCTACGGAATGACGGGGGATCCATTACTGCGCAAAGCGATTCAAGACGCATGTCAATACTCGATCAAGGCAATGAATCCAAACACAGGTGGTTGGCGATACGAGTTCTCCACCTCCGATCCTGGCGATATGAGCCAGTTCGGATGGCAAGCGATGCTGCTCCATAGTGCCTCGAACAATCAGGCGGTTACGTTGGCCCCGTCCACTCGAACGATTATGCAGCGGTTTTTGGATTCCGTTAGCACTGGCCGTCATGGTGGTTTAGCTGTCTACCGACCTCTGAGCTATCGACCTTCGAGTGCCGATCAAGCGACACCTGCCATGACGGCTGAAGCGCTGGCATCGCGATTATTACTCGGGTTTCCGCTAAGCCCGCAGGCCGCAGACGAGGGACAGCGATTATTGCTCAATAATCTGCCCGGTCAAAGCCAAGAAAACCTCTACTACTGGTATTACGCCACGTTGGCTATGTACCAACTGCGCGGGGAGCCTGATCCATCCCAGAACGCAACTCAGGTCATGCCCAACGCATGGACACAATGGAACGTTGCGATCAAACAACAACTGTGCTCGACGCAAGTACCGGGAGGCAAACACCAAGGATCGTGGAATCCCAACTGCGTGTGGGGCAGCTACGGCGGGCGCGTCTACAGCACTGCAATTGCATGCATGTGCCTCGAAGTCTACTACCGTTATCTGCCGTTGTACAAGCAAGATCAAGTTGCGAATCAATGGCAGCCTGCGAGAAGGTAGGGCTTGAGGGATGAGGGAAGGGAAGGGAAGATAGGAAGTACTTCAGCGCAACATGTGGCGGTTTTGCTCCGCAAAACCGGTTGGGCGTTTTAAGGTGGTAGACTCAACGCCACTCTGCGCTGTAGTAGTAGGTAAGCCAGTTTTGCGGAGTAAAACTGCTACGTCGGTTCGGAAAACTGCTTTGAGTGGTTCGCAAGCAACCAATCGCGCAAGCCCGATTCTAGTTGTAGAACTCGGGTATCCAAATGGTCTATCACGATCGTCACGCGATCCGAAAATAACGAGCTGGGCTTAACTTGAAGTTTCTCAAAGGGCACGAACTGAATCGCTCCCACAATGATCCCCGTATCGAATACCTCGATCGCGTTGGGATAGGCTCTCCAGACGAATCGAGCGATCCAAAACCCTGCAAATCCGAAGGTAGGAATCCTCGTGAGCATAGGCTGTAAGTAAACGAACCATGATCTGTTTGGCAAATCGCGGGAAAGCAACCAAGCGGTCGCGAGGCTCAGAACTGCAGTGAACATCGTTACGCCCAGCAAGAATAGCCATGCGCAAATCATCGGCCAAGCACGCCAACGAATTGTGCCACTGAATCCCATCCCCATCCGTTGCTTTGTATGCGAAAGCGCGAGCTGCCTTTTCCTAACCAGCAAGACGATCGCGAAAACCAGTATCGCCACGTCGAACATCAAGACCAACCGAAAGCGATTCACATGTTCAATTTTCGTCGCGGCAACCCACGGAACAAAGAGTGCGCAAAGGATTGCAGCTATACATGTAAAAGCGAGTATATCGGTCAACGTCAATTGCGTAGGGTACAAACTGGCCAGCGTTGAACTTGATCGGTCGCTGATGAGCTCTACTTTTTCAGCCACGGCGAGGTCGGGTAGGTTTTTGCCAGCTCCGATTTAGCTTCGGTTGCCCTTTGATTGTCGCCCACTTTGGGCCATAACTGCGACAACCAATACAGTGATTCCGCATGCGCTTCGATTTCGCTGGCGTATAGGAGTTTGGTCTTGAGGTAAGCGAGCAATGCTTCCTCGTTCTTACCGGCAGTGAGCAGAATGTTTCCCATCGCGTTATAGAGTTCGGCGAACAACTCTGCGTCGGATGAGTCCCCTTCGTCGACAATTCTTTCAAGAGCCTGCAAGGCTGCATCCACGTTGCCTTCGGCCGCATCACATTGGATGAGCGCGATGCTTGCGAATTTTTTCAATTTGAGCGAAGCTGGATCCGAGACTTGAGCCTGTGCGACGGCGGCGAGTTTGGACTTTGCATCGGGAATCTGTTTTTGCGACAGTGCCGCTTTGCCTGCCAAGTAACCTCCTTTGACCTTGAGATCGGTAAAAGGGGACTTTGCTAACAGGTCAAAGTATTTCATGGCCTCTCCGGGCATACCGATGGCCAGCGCCAGTTCGCCGAGCTTTTCGGCTGCGGCATAGAAATGGTGTGAGTTTTGGTTGGCTTTGACCCAATTAAAGAGCAAGTCCTTTGCGGCGGCAGCATCCCCTTTGCCTCTAATCGCATTGGATGCGGCCAAAAAACCCTTATAGAATTGGTAGTCTTGCTTGATATCGTCCGACTTCAGCGACCCCGCATCGATCTTGCTGAACTCATCGATGGCTTGGTCAAGGTTCCCTAACGAGATCGAATCTTTAGCACGAACTAGCTGCTGCGGTTCACCGTCGAAGACGATCCGACCGACTTCATTGGTAGGAAAACTTTGGTTGGCACCGGTACCTTGCCGTTCGATGACGACTTTGTCTTTCGTACGTTCGAGAATCTTGCCCCGAACCAACGCCCCGCCCTTGAGCAAAAAAATGCGGTCATCTTGAGCCAACGCCGATGGCGCTAAATTACATATGGTCGTAATGGCAAAGAGCGAAAAACAGATCCAAGGTTTCATAGCAATCATTCTCAACAAGTTGTTTTGTTAGTTGGGTTTACTTGAATGAATCGCGTAAACGTATGTGCGAATGTTTTGATGAGCAAAACACGATCAAGTCAATTCTTTTGGTTTGCAACGCGTTGCTTGAACTCTTCGATGCCGATCGGAGGTCGTCCAAGATGTTGTTGGATTTCCTTGAGCAGTTTCGAAAATTTGGCTTCGCTTTCTGGACCTCCTAATTCAGGCGTAAGGAGATATGTGTGGCGAATATCGCTCATGGCTTTTTCCAGCGTTTGCTTGCGTTGATCTGCCGTTTCGGTCAATGCGATCTGGCGGCGACATCGTGCGATGCTGAGCCGTGACTCAAAATAGGCATCCTTGTGTTGATTGATCTGCCTGGAAGTTGTATTGCTGATTTGAGCCCAACCCCAAACTTGATTTGTTTTCTTGGCGTTGGGTTCCGTACCAAAGAGGGCTTTCTTGAGCAAATCGACTTTGTTTCCTTCCGACCACTTCTCAAGATTACGGGCCGCCTCCATTTGGATTGTAAGACTGCCCGGGGACTTGCTCAGCCAATTAGCAAAAATCGAATGCGCCTCCTCGTGCTTTCCTGCTTCGCTTTTGGCTAGTCCAAGCTTGTACTGAAACTTTTCTGAATCCAGCTTGGCGGCTGACAACTCTTCTGAGGACTTGGCAGCCAATTTGCTAAAGGCTTCTTCAGCGATGGCCATGAGCGGTTTGGCCTGTGGCGCTAACGAGGGGATTTTTTGCAATTTGGACGCAAGTACGAGGACCGCTGTGCCAGCGGAATCCAGTGTACCAATATCGCTGCTTACCTGCACAATTTGCTTGACCAGGACTCCAAATGCAGAACCAAGCCTTGCCTGCATTTCCATGTCCGTCGTCAACTCCAACTGAGTCGGCAATTCGTATGCCAGGTTGCGTAGAGAGTTGGTCAGCAATTCTTCGTTATTTGCTGTAAGCACTTTCATCTTTCGGACAATTGCGGAAACGTCGGTTGCATCCAGTTCTTTTTTTCCTTGCCCCGCCGCTTGGACCATGGCTTGTAGCTGAATGCGAAGTGTTTCGAGTTTGATGGTGGAATCCAAGCCGGGCCTGCTTTCAGACAAGCGAACTGCGCCCTTGCCAGGATCGCTCAGAACAGCGAGTGCTTCGTTGGTGCGATTGGAGGAAAGATACAAACTCGCGAGGGCGTTGGCACCGGAAATAATGTTCTTGTCGGCCCGCGATGGGTCGAGGCTATCCCAACTTGCAACCAGCAATTTTTCGGCGCGTTGCTTGAGACTTAGGTCTTCTGCTGTTTCCACGGTCTTGTTGAGTCGGTGCTGACTGGCGTTTCGACGGTATTCGCCCCAGAGAATTTGGCCAAGAATGCTTGAACCTGCTCCCCCTTTTCCTTGCCCCATCGCGACATAGGACTCGGCTTTGTCATATTGCTTGTGGATAAGTGCCAGTTTGATCAGCAGTTCGACAGCATCCTGGGCGGCAGCGGAATCGGGAGCGGATTGGGCGAGCTTTTTGGCAATTCGCTCCAAGGGGGCAGCAAAAGCTATTTGGTTTTCTGTTGCTGCCTCAAGCATTAATTTGTTTAGGCTAAGTATGCCAAAACCAGCAGATTTTTCTGCGCGTTCGGTGCCGCTGGCGGAAACCAATAAGTCTTGCGCGATCGCAGCGCATTCCCAATACTGCTCTGTTCGCAGAAACAAATAGCACATCAAATACCTTGTTTCGAGCAGATCGTCGCGCGCGTCCTTGTCGCGATAGAGCTGTATCGCCCTTTGGTAAAGCACAGTTGCTTGCAGTCGATCGCGGTGTACGGATTCTTTGGCTACCCGGATTTGTTCGTCAAAGGTTGATTTGTCTTGCGCGTCGGCAAGCTTCTGTTCAAGGATTGAAATATTGGGTTCTTCGGATTCCGCTCGATCCAATCTTTCGCGACCGGCTTTTATAGCGTCGGTAAAGGTTTTTGTTTCAGGAAGTGAATCGTTCCCTTTCTCGACCGTCTCGATACCAAGTTGACTAAGGCCATCTTTGGCCTTTCGGACTGATTCCTGGATCGAGACGTTGCGAGACGCTTGCTTCTTGACGATGGCTTGGAACAATTCGCGAGCCGCTTTGCGATTGTTTCTGAATTTGTTTTCATCCTTGCGTTCGTCCAACAACTTTAGCCAAGCCAAACGAGCTTCTGCAACGGCCAATTGCAAATCGATCCACTCCGGTTCGTTCTTGTCATTGGCTGAAGCTTGTTTGAGGGTCTCGTCGCCGCGTTGAATTACCGCTTCATACTTGGGAGATTTTCCAGCGATCTCCAATCGAAGGATCCCCGCTGTCGCCTGCGCTTTCCAGGTCCGGAAGATACCTGTTCCATCTTGGTCGGCCACGTACGCATAGCTGTCGCGAGCCTCCTCGAATTTGCTTAGCTTGCGTTGGATCTCCCCACGGTACAACAAACTTAACATTCGTCGTGCCGCTTCGGTGCTCGATGTTTTATCAATCACTTGTGTCAGCGCCGTTTCGGCCTTGGCCAACCATTGTTTCCAGTCTGGAGAATCCACGTCGTAGGTTTGGCTTACAAACTCCATCATTTTGGCTTGGAGGATTTGGGCCTGACGGTACTCTGCTTGATACTTTTCCCGACGCGATTTGCCGTCGGTATCGTTTGCTTTTATCTTGTCCCCTTTCATGGATTCAAGAATTGGCTTCAGCTCCTCAATGATCTTGGAGTACAAGTCCAAGGCTTCCAGATAACCTTGCCGAGCCTTGGTTCGGAAACTCTCGATCGTACCTTTGTTTTCCTCTTTTTTGCTTTCGGTAAGGGCAATCTGTGAACGCTCTAACAACAGATCGCCCAATTTGGTTTGTGCTTCGCTCCTGCGAGGATGGCTTGGGGCAGTCGATAAGAAATCCTTGTATCCCTTTTCGATAAGTGCCATGCGATCGTCGCGCTGCTGAGGTGTCCTAACGGATCGCAGCGATTCCTGCAAAAGGAGATTGCGTTCGAGTGGCAAATCCTCTTTTAAGCTCTCTGGCAACTTCCCTTTGGCAGTGAGCGAATCCAAATACTTCAAACCTATGTCGTACATTCCTTCGTCCTGGAGTCGAGCCAGGAAGCGTTTTACTGGCTCCTCCGCTGCAACTTGTCGCGGAATGCCCATCGTTGCAACCAACGCGGAAACAGCGACCGCCGCGATGGAACCGAGTTGCCGAACTACGGGGAACAAGCTCGCGGCAGAAGGCCAGGTATGTAACGGCTCGCATTGTTTCCCAGAGCGTGCGTGAACCATAACTATGAAGCTTGTGATGAGAAGAGGGGCTTAGCCATCGCTAAGAATAAGGTTTGCGTAACATCCGCCGGAACGCGATAGCGTCGGGTTTTTTTATAGAAAACCAAGTGCAATCGCTCGGCGGCTGATACTAAGCTGGACAAAGCACTAGCTCTGATTGCATTATAGCGAAGTTGCCAAAAGCCTAAAGCGCTGAGATTCACAAGGGTATCAGTTGCCAAAGTCCCAATCGTCACGAACGGGGAATTCTCTAGGCGAACGTGCTGGTGGGAGTGGGGCATTGTGATCTGCAATCCAAGGCGAACTGTCCCATCGATAGAAGTCGTCCCGTACGTTGGATTCCAAAGAATCAACAGAACTCGGTCGGTCTGTAGAGATTGAACCGTCTGTAGAAGTCGGTCGGTCTGTTGAACTCGGACGGAGAGTTTCCTCGGATTCATTTTCTGATGCCAGTTGACGAAAGACGGCGTTGACGTTTTCAAGGCTCTCGTTCAAGTCCACGATGGATTGGTTCGATTGCTCAAGCTCGTGTTCAACTTCACTGGCGGCTTGGGCACTTTGAATCTCTCTCATGTTTTCACTGATGTAATAGCATTCCCGAATTTCGGAAACCACATCCATGAGCCGCAGCCCGTGCTTGGCCGCGATTCGGCTGCAATCGTCAAATTCTGGGGAGAAATCTACTTCGCCCGTTGGGAGCATGGAGACTTTGCCTGATACAACACCCCACGGGCTTGAAACGTCGACCAAAGCTCGAGGCAAGATCGTTCGAGCTTGCCTTCGATAACGAACGCCGAGAGTGCCCGCTTGCTTGAACAGGATAGACTCCATGGTGTTGCGATCCTCTGGCTTGGACAAAACCGTCAAAAGAGTGCCAGGCCGATTCTTTTTCATTTGGATCGAAGTCGTAAATACGTCCAACGCTCCAGCACGCCAAAGTCGATCGATGGCGAATCCGATTTGTTCGCCCGAAACATCGTCGAGGTTGCATTCCAAGACGATGACCGAGTCCACTGGGTCAGAACGAGGCTTCATCGCATCACCGATTAGAATTCGCAATAAATTTGGGCGGTCAGCGATGTCTTTGGATCCGGCCCCGTACCCAATACGTCCCACTTGCATGGCCGGCATGGGACCAAAGTCGCGAGCCAATTCGGTGACGATCGCCGCCCCTGTCGGCGTGGTTAATTCCACGGGAACTTGTGAAGACGCTATCGGAACGCCCATCAACAATTCGGCGGTGGCAGGAGCTGGCAGATTGACCGTCCCGTGTGCAATTCGGATTTGGCCTGTTCCGGTTGGGATCGCGGACGCATAGGCGCGTTCGATTCCGAGGGAATCCCAAGCGATGGCGACCCCCACCATATCCACGATCGAGTCGATGGCACCGACCTCATGGAATTGAACTCGGTCGATTGTGGTGCCATGCACCTTGGACTCGGCCCGGGCTATCCGCTCAAAAAAACGCATCGACAGATCTTTCGCCTTGGACGAAAAGTCACCTCGCCGTATGTGGGAGTGGATATCCCGAAGGAACCTATGAGCATGTTCGCGAGGATGGTCGATGGCCAGCAATTTCCCGTGGAAACCTTGACGCATGGTGTTGCTGATGGACAACCGAACCGATCCAAGATTGAGAGAGTCAATCCCGGACTGGATCGCTTGAAAGTCCGCTCCGGCGTCGATCAGGGCCGATAGGGTCATGTCACCGCTAATTCCGCTAAAGCAGTCAAAATAGGCTATTTGCATGATGTAGGCTCATTGTGGGTCGTTCTTGCCGAGTGCGACGATCCCGTGAATCCGTTTCGACCGTGCAATTGGCGTTGCTTTGCCGGTACGCGCCGATATACTACGCGATTCCCGTGACCTACAAGATAGTCGAAAACGCATTGAAGATCATGCTAGGCAGTTTCGCTGTTGCTGTTCCTTTGGGCCAGTTCCATTGGGCGTACAGTCGGACGACAGCCTGAACCGATCGAAGAATAGCCAATCGGTGGCAACGGTCCGTTTTGGGATTCATCCGCCTTGTTCGTTGGAGTTAGCCATAAATGAAAGTTGTATCGTCCATCGGAGCCCTGAAATATCGGCATCCAGACTGTCAAATCGTTCGCCGGCGTGGACGAATTTACGTGATTTGCAAGAGCAACCCTCGCTACAAAGTGCGCCAGGGTGGGGCAAAAAGCAAACGTCGAAAGCGTTAATCGGTGCCGTTCGGTTTTGCTACAATGGGCGACTTCGAGAGTTTTTGATCGGCTAACGCGATCACGAACTCTGGTCTTTTCGTGTCCGTTAAGCGATCGCCCGACCCAATCGAGAATGTCTCTTTGTCGATATCTATGAAGCTGCGAATTGGAGTCATTGGGCAAGGTCGCGATTGGCAGTCGAGATATCTTCCCGCGCTTCGATCCATGCGAGATCGATTCCAAGTGGTCGGCATTTACAACAGCGTTGCCGCACTCGCCGACGCGGTAGCACGCGAACTCGACGCACAACAGTTCGATAGCTTTCGAGCGGTCATGGAATCGCCTGCGCTCGATGCAGTATTGGTCCTCGAAGACGATTGGTACCAGTTGACCCCCTTGTTTGCTGCATGCGATTACGGCAAAGCCGTCTTTTGCGGCGCCGAATTGAACTTGGATCCCTCAACTGCCAATCAAATTCGAACGCAAATCCAATCGTCAGGAATCGCATTCATGACGGAGTTTCCTCGTCGGTTTGCGCCAGCAACGTTGCGCCTTAAAGAACTGATCGCTACTCGACTCGGTCGACCTCGCTTGCTGTTTTGTCACCGGCGACTTGCTCGCGAAAGCAACGATACCCGCAAGACCCGGTCGCTCGACTCGCGATCTCAACGAGAGCTGATGGAACTGATCGACTGGTGCAATTACATCGTAGCGGATACTCCAACCTGGATTCAGGCAATTCGGCATGCGAGCAGCGAGTTACCGAATTCATCCGACTACCAGATTTTGAGTCTAGGCTTTGGTTCGCCGGAATCTGACCCCAAAGCGATCTTAGCACAAATCAGTTGTGGAGCTTACATTCCTGAGGTGTGGCACGAAGCGATTGCGTATCGACCACCAGCTGCGGTTCAAGTCTGTTGCGAGAAGGGGCTGGCCTTTGTGGATTTGCCAACGACGCTCGTCTGGTTTGACGACGCAGGTCGTCATCAGGAAACACTGGATACGGAATTGTCCGTCGGCCAACAAATGCTGGGCCAATTCCATCGCTCGATCACTTCGCTGGTTCGAAAAGCCAGCGATCTTGAAGACACTTGCCGAGCATTACGGATCCTGGAATTAGCCAAGCAAAGCACCGAGCTGGGCGCTAGAGTGGCCTTTGCCAAGTCGCTTCATTGTTAACTGCAACCAACATCGACGCCGGCAACGGTGCCAATGAGTATTGGCGAGATCGCTTTTCGGTTACA
>JBEBHM010000848.1:0-3484 GCA_040080875.1 Pirellula sp. | reverse complement strand
GAGCCGGTCGGCGAGCTTAGGTGGATTGACCAGTGTAGGAGATTTGAGGAAGCCATGTATGTCGACATTACGGGTGTCTATGTGGCTTGGGTCGATTGGCGAAATGGGAACTCCGAAATCTACGTCGCACATCATCCAGGAGGAGTTGGCGACTGGCGGGCGCTCGTTGGCTTCAATGGCAACAACTCTGCATCTGGGGGTGGGATTAGCAATGACTCCAATCAATCGCGACGCCCGACCCTTTTCAAGACCGAGGATAGCGACTCGCTGGTCGTAGCTTGGACCAGCATCGCGTCAGACGGAACCAGTTATATCGAAGTGGCACGCGAGGATACCAACTGGACTCGCATTGCCAATCCAGGGCATACAGGAGCAGCAGATAATGCCAGATTCATTCAATTCGCCGATCTGAGCGGGCTTCTATTTTGGATCGATGCCAGCACGGGAGTGAAACGGCTCTCCGTGAGCCAGTACATCCATGCCGAGGGTTGTTTCAAGGGATTCACCTCCGCCCGAGGCGTCGAGGGTTTTCCTCGGGAAGAAGATGTCAAAGACTACGATGTTGCAGGCGTTGAGTTTCAAGCCGTTGTCGCCATGTCGTATGGTAGTGCAAGCGATCAAGATATCGTCGTCCGCATGAATCGAGTAAATCTCACGGATGATTCCATGTTGTGTCCCGCCGTTCCAAACGCCAGTGTTGTCGAATACGTCGTGGATATATGGGATACGATCCAAACCATCTCGGATGGTGATACGCAAAATCCAGCGGTTGGCATTCAGTACATTCGTCAGCGAGGATTCGTGAAAGGGGAAATTGAATTGGAAGTAGACGTCGCCGTAGCTTGGGAGGTCGCAACCCAACGGGATAACCAAGTGGATGGCATGGTGATCCATGTACCATTGGATGGACCGATCACAACACAGCCAATCATTCCCGAGTATCGATCCGACAATGGACCACGTTCCTCGGCTGAGACGATCTCCGATACGCTGGGGTACGCTGCCAAGCCGGACATTGCTATGTCCCATGGAGGAACGTTCTTGGGATGGATGGATGACGGTGTCTTCTTGGGTGACAATCTTTCAAGCTTATTTGTGTTGTCGCGAATTCGGGACACGACACCTGGATCCTACGTGATGCGAGAACAAGCACCGCAGGATGCGAGTGGGCGAGGTATCAGTAAAACAGGAGGTTCGCTTCGCGAGTTATCCTTGATGGCTGACGAGGATGGCTTTGGAGGATCTCAACCGTATGCGCTTTGGACCGAAGCCTCGACGATCATGCCAGCCATTGCCAACGGAATATCGGTCAACGGAGAAAATGTCTACATGCGAGTAACTCTCGAGGGCCTTGAGGCCGTCGATGACTTCGTTTTGTTGCGAAAGTTCGGGCAATTCAAAGGCAACGTATTAGCAAATGACCTGAATTTATTCGGAGAGGTCGATGGTTATGTGTCCAGGTTCGACGGTCGCGTACTGACCCCTGGCAAGAAAGATTCGATCGCGTTTACGAGTCCGCACGGAGCACGAGTGACAGTCAACACGAAAGGAAATATCACGTACAACCCACGTGGTGCTTCGGCCTTTCAATCGCTTAGGCAAGGAGAGACGCTCACCGAGTCCTTTATCTATCGCGTAACCAACGGAATACATGATGCGGAGGCGGTGGTTGAGTTTACGATTGTTGGCAGAAACGCCTGGTACAATGAACGCAACGCTTTGGATGTCAATGACGACCAGTTTGTCAGCCCGTTGGATGTCCTGAATCTCATTAACGATATCAATTCGAAAGGAGCCCGCGAGTTAGACGACATCGGCCCGACGTTGAAACAGTTTTTGGATGTCGATGACAACGGTGTGATTTCCCCGCTCGATGTGCTGTCCGTGATTAACCGGATCAATTCCACTGGAGCAGGCGAAGGTGAAAGATCTGAGCCAAGCAATCTCGAGGCGCGCAAATCGCAACCAAGTCTGGTTTACGAGTACCAAATTTCAATCCTGGGAATGCTCATGGACATATCCTCGGATTCGCTCGATGAAACTTTACCCGTTTGGAAAAAGCCGGCGTTGCGAACGAGATCGAATCGTTGATCACCGTCGAGTTCATCGAGCTGGGATCAAGATTTCGCTCCAATATTAGCGTGCGCATTTGCTCGAATGTAGTGGAAACCGGCAAGGTTTTCGAGGCGTTGTCGAAACGCTTGACGCGTTCCGTTACGGCAGAATTGCACACCAGCACCTAGCAAGCTACGGTGGTGGCGTTTGGCGAGAGTTCTCAATTTAGGTGCTATTTCATACCCGCTAGAGACATTTTGATGTCGATGTGTTTCAATAGAGGGATAATCGTCGGATGTTGGATTGGCATCCAACACGACCAGGCGAACATTCCCAAATATCGGTACATGACGGTTCAAAACACACGAGCTAGCTTACTGCTTCGCATTCGAGATCAGCGCGACGAAATCGCGTGGGGAGAATTCGTTGAAGTATACATGCCACTCATCTATTCGTATGGGCTTAAGCATGGATTGCAGGCCCCTGATGCAGCGGACTTGTCACAAGATACCATGCGTCAGGTAGTGCGCTCGATTGAAACCTTTGACTACGATCCCAACCGAGGGTCGTTTCGCGGTTGGCTATTGACAGTGGCTCGAAATCAATTGCGAAGGATGATGAATCAACGGGATGGAAGCACGTCCGGATCGGGAGATACAAGCGTGGCTATCATGCTTTCCCAACAAGCTTCGCCATCCGAAGAGGCGAGTTGGGAGCGAGAATATCAATTGCAGCTCTTTCGGTGGGCCGCACAAGAGGTGCGCAATGAGTTTCGCGAATCGACTTGGCAAGCGTTTTGGTTGTCTGTGGTGGAGGAAATCTCGATTGCGGAGGTCAGCCAACGGCTTCAATTGACCCCAGGAGCAATCTACATTGCTCGCTCACGCGTGCTGGCTCGGATTCGTAGCGCAATCGCTAAGGTCGAAGGAGAATCGAATGCTCCCATCGGATAGAGAGTTGCTCCGTGCACTCATGCAAGGTCAATTGACAGAGGACCAATGGGCAGCCGTAGATGCGTTGCTAGAACGTTCGGAAGAGGCCCGCGCGATTGTCGCAAATTGGAAAGATCTCGACATACCAAAAGTAAAGGACCTGGGTGCAGTCACTGACTCACAGCTTCTCGATGACGCGATCCAGGCGATGCGATCTGAAATTGCTCAATTGCAATCCGGTTGCGATGTTGCCTTGGGCGCAAAACCACCGGGACCGGCTGCGGAGACAAATAGCGGGGAGAGCGACCGTGGAATGACGGATCTCGATGAGTCGAGTTGGATCGGTCGCATTGCGGGAATTCAAGTCGGAAAGGTCCTCGGTCGCGGTGCCATGGGAATCGTCTATGAAGGGTTCGATGAAACGCTCGGACGCCGTGTCGCCATCAAGGTCCCCTCTCGAGAACGAATTCAAAATCCTGAAACGCAGAAGAGGTTTC
>JBEBHM010000169.1:0-13038 GCA_040080875.1 Pirellula sp. | reverse complement strand
GAGACTCACCACGCCGTGGATGCCTAGCAAACCCACATTTATCGACTTTGTTCCGAACTTTAACAAGCGGCTGGGTAAACGAAGCAGGAACGGGTGCGAGCTATAATTCCTCTGAACTCGGCAGATCGCTCAATGAATCCAACCCGACGATTTCCAGGAATCGCTCAGTTGTGAAGTATTTCAATTCCGAGCTTGTCTCTGATTTCATGCTTTCCACCTTTAGCAACCCTCGTCGAACAAGCATGGCGAGCATGTTGGATGCTGGCTGATTCCATTGTTTCTCTACTTCGGCTCGCGAGATCCCGGGCTGGTATGCGACCAACGCAAGACAGTCGATCGCTGATTGAGTCAGTTGTGTTTCTTTGGTTTTTCCGTAAAACCGATCTCGAATCAAACTTAGCTCTTGAACCAATTGCATTCGATAACCACCTGTCTCCTTGACGATCTCAAATGCGCGTTGGTGTTCTCGGTAGGATTGATTTAGCGAATCGATCACCATCGAGACTTCGTCGGCAGTAGTACCACGGAGGATTTCCGTAGTCCTTGCAACGCTGAGCGGTTCGTTGTTGCTCGTTCCTAGAAAGAGCATGGCTTCCAAAATGGACTCGGCCGTCACCGGAACTTGATCTGCCTCTTCGGCTTTGGGAGCGTTGAGCAATTGTTCATGGTCGTTTCCGGCCGAATCGGATTTCTCGAGATGCAGCTTGATCTCTGGGGATTCGGACTCGATGGCCACGGATTCAGAAGTTTTTCCGATTGCCTCCGCGTAGGCGTTTCCAAGATCCTCAAGTGAAAACTCTTCGGCGACATCCGTCGAATCTTCCGACAATTCATCCGAAGATTCTATTTCGACCCGTTTGACACGCTTGTTTCCAAACACTCATTACGTCCTTGTATTTGTCATTTGCCTTGCGTTCCCAAATCCAAGAACTGGCATCAAGGCAGGTCTATGGTCTTGAAATTACGTTGGGAAGTACGACTTCTGGCTTAAGCGATTCGATGGCGATCCCACTGGGTATCGAAGCGGGCAATGACAAAGGGATTTGAGACGACGCTTGCATTACACCGTTTGCGGTTTTGCCAGTGGCCTCAGAAAGCATCGAAACAATTGCGGGCGCTGCGATCTTGGCCGGGATTGCATAGGAAGCGACTCGGCCAGCTCTTGCAATGTTGATACCGACGACGTTCCCGTAGACATCCACCACGGGTCCGCCGCACTGATGAGGAGCAATAACGGTATCGTGTTGAAATACTTTGTTGAATCCGGTAGCGCGAGCGCTGATCTCACCGTTGACTTCCATTTCCGTTGGGTCGAGCAACGATTGATTGAGATCCATCATTTGAGCGGTTAGTTTTGTTTCAGGTGCTCCATCCCGACGAACGACGACATCGACGCGTTGCCCAGCGGCAAGCCCCTGAAGACGTTTCCAGACTTCTGTTTTCGTTGTAAGCAAATCACCATTGATTCCATAAATAACGTCGCCAGACCGCACCCCGGCTCGTGCGGCGCCGCTTCCCTCGACTACATTTGCAACCAACGCCCCCTTCGCATTGTCAGGGGGTTCGGTGAGTTCAACACCGAGTACCGCTCGCGCGCTAGCAACGTTGCGATTCGATACACTCAAAACTCCGATGGCGATTGGTAAACTTCGCATGTCCGACGTGACTAACCAAGCACCCACAGGAACCTCCACATTGGCGGCCCACTGAATCACGGGCAAGTTGTTGCGTTCGATTTTTATCAACGCCAAGTCCAAATCATTTCGCCGCGACTTGACCACCCCCTGAGCAATCGATTGATCATGCAATCTAACCTCGACGGTATCGCCAGGTACCTCGCTGGCTTTCGTGACCACCCATCCGTCCGTTGCAACGATGGCTCCCATGGCGATTTGACGGCTCCGCTCAAGAATTTGGACGGTCGACTTCCAATTGTCGCCAACGGAATCTTTGAAAGCCCTCAGAGTGGAATAGTGATTGCGGTGATTTGCTCGCGAGCTTTCTTGTTGCGACGTTCTTGCAAAACGCGAGGAGCCAGGTTGCTGAACAAGGCGGGTATTGGATTGCACATCTTCGTACGGGTCGTCAGATTCGTCTTCAACATCCGAGTCCGCCGTGGAAGCGAACAAAACCTGCTCCATGGATTGGGAAGAAAACAAAAAATGGTGCAACGGAACGCGAAACGCATCGTAAGACACGGTGCTGACGGCTAGTGCTCCGCCAACAATCCATGAGATCCAGTTCTTCATCGAGATTTGCCTTGGTTGCCGCAGTTTCAAATGGATTTGATGAGTGTTAAGCCCCATTATAGACAAATCAGGGCAAAAAATGGAATCTTTTTGCGTCTATTCTCGAACCCCAACAATGAGCATCAATGATTGGATTTTTTCGTTGCGAATCACTTCCACCGATACTTGTTCACCCGGTGTGACTGAGTCGACCGCTTGTTTGAGCTGGTCGAAGTTTTTAATGGTTAGACCATCAAACTTGGTAATAATGTCTCCCGCTCGAATTCCGGCCTTGAACGCTGGACCACTTTCCTCGACACGAGCTATTTTGCAAACGTTTTCGCTTTCAGCATCTGCAGTACCAATGACGCCAATGGCAGGTTTAAATCCTGGAAGCGTACCCCATTGCTCTCCATTGACGAGCCTGTTCCAGCTCGAAGCAAAAACGTCGACTGGGACATGCATGTTGTCTTCTACGTCCACGCCGATACGGCTATGAATGCCGATCAACTCTCCCTTGAGATTGAACAGCGGCCCGCCGCTATCTCCACCGATCAAAGCACAATCCGTTATGATTGTGGACGGTTTCAACGCAACCAATCGCCCTACGCGAACGACCGCCGGACGATCTTGCATCCAACCTCCGGGATGTCCCGTAGCAATGCACCATTGCCCATACCGCAAATCGGAAGAAACGCCGATGGTCGCGTGTGGCCACGGATTCGTGGTGACATCGCGAAGGGGCTTAGTGATTCTCACGAGGCCTGCGTCCATATCTCGATTTACTCCCATCGATTCGCCTTGAACTCGGCTACCATCGTGGAGAGTGACCGAAATGCGTTGCTTCGGTCGTCCCGCGACATGGGCCGCCGTTAAGATGTAGCCGTCCGCAGTGATGATCACGCCGCTCCCTTGCGTGGAGCCATGCTGCAAATTGACGGTTACTAAATTGATTTTTTCTGCGATCTTGGTCTGCTGCTTTTGAAGAGCGATCAATTCCGTCTTGTTTTTCGGTTCATTGCCGCGAAGGACATTTTCCAAGCCGAGCTCCAAACTAACCCCAGTGATACCTGACGTTTTTTCCGTAGACTTGAATTCCACTTTGGGGATGGATGGCTTGAACGACGTTCTTTCACCACTGTTGGATACAGGTTGCGGTGGGCTGCTGGGTGGCTGAATCTGATACTGTGCGTGGAGATGGTCTGTCAAAAGACAGTTCAGCCCAAGGAAGAACGCTATGATGACTCGATTCAGCGATGGCATGCGTTTTCGCGGCACAGCAGACTCCATACAATGATGATCGCAAGCATTCCAGGGACAATCCACACAACTGGGCGTGCGGGTTCGATTATTCGCTAACAAACCCAAAAATGAAACCCATTTGACTCAAGAAACTGCAGAATGCATCCGAAACCCGGTCGATTCCGCCATGCTTTGTAACGGTCGTATCGATTCGATAGGCAAAGGGAATCGTCCATGGTAACACGTCTCGTCGCTGGCTGCGGCTACGTCGGGATGCGCGTCGCACAGCGATGGCTCAATTCCGGCGACATGGTTTATGCATTCACGCGATCTACCATCCGGCAAAAAGAACTGTCCGAAATTGGGATTCGTTCGATCGTTTGGAACTGGCTTGAAAATACGATCCCCACACACGACTCGACTTGGCTGGAATTATGTTCCGCCTTGGCAAATCACCCCTCGACGCTTTTGCTCGCCGTTTCTCACGCACAAGTACCTGGCATTCCGGCCGCTGTAAGTCACGTGCGAGGTTTATGCCATCTAAAGAAAATGCTTGGTTTTGCTGAGAATCTCAAGTGGATTTACTTGTCCACCACGGGCGTGTATGGAAACGGAGATCAGGGGGATTGGGTCGATGAGGATTCCCGTGTTGGTCCAACTCGAGCTGGTTCGATCGGCGCGTACGAAGCCGAAAAATGGCTCGCAAATTCTATACCATCCTCCCGTCGCTTGGTGCTTCGTCCGGCCGGCATTTATGGTCCCAATCGACTTCCCAAATGGGAGTCGGTTCGCGACGAACAAGTGCTTTCTATGGACGCAGATAGCTACGTCAATCTGATTCACGTCGACGATCTAGTCCAAATCATTGAACGGGTTTCGAACCAGAATATGGAGCGAACTCTTTATTGCGTCAGCGACTGCCAACCCGTGTTGCGACGAGACTACTACGAATGCTTGTCCCTACTTGGACACTGGCCTAAACCTGTTTTCGTTCGGCCCAGCAGTGGCGCAAGGGGCGAAGGGAACAAACGCGTTCAAAGCCGATGCATTCGAACCGAATTGGATTACACGTACCTTTTTCCAACCTATGTGGAGGGACTTAAATCTCTGTTTTCCAACTCCAACTCAACAAGTTGACCTTGCAATCGCTTATAAATTCGATTCGCACGGGGATTGACGGTTGCTATGCCTTGTTGGCGCCCTAAAATCTACGCCGAATCGGACTTAGCGACTCATCTCTTGGAAATGTCTAATACAATCGTGCTTCAACGCAAACCAATTTTTCCGAACGTTATCGAACTCAATGTTCAAGCGGGTCACCTGATCGGATGCAATGTCTATCTCATTTACGATGCCGATGAATGGGCCCTGATTGACATTGGATTCGAAGATTCCGTGGAAGAAATCATCGACTTGGTCCGCGAACTTGATTTTCCTCTTTCCAAGTGCAAGACGTTGATCGCAACGCATGCCGATGTCGACCATAGCCAAGGGTTTTCCAAGGCAAAACAACTTCTCAAAACAACCATAACCGCCCACCCCAAGGCCGCCGCGCTGTTGGAGTCCGGCGACCGCCTTCAAACCTTTGCCGAGATTCACGCTCAAGGGATCAGCGAAGACATGCCCCCCGTCACTGTCGAGAATCTTGTCAACGATGGAGATGAGATCATGATCGGAAATACCAAACTCAAAGTTTGGTTTACGCCCGGGCATGCCGACTGCCAGTTGGCATTCCAATTGAATAACCTGCTGTTGAGCGGCGACAATATCTATCGCGACGGGGGAGTCGGTGCGATTGATGCCCACCACGGCAGCGATATTCCGTCGTTCATTCGATCGCTCGAACGGATTCGCGACGCAAACGTCGAGTGGCTCTTGCCAAGTCATGGACCCTATTTTCGCAAGGACCCGGCCATGCTGGACAAGGTGCTCAAGCGACTCCAAGGGTACTTGCATCTTTCCGATTTTGGAACCTGTGCCATCGACTGGCCTCTCATCGAACAATGGGAACAGGAGATCGCAGAAGGTAGATTACCAACCTAGTGCGTCTCGAGGCGAGAAGCAGACAGAAAACTACCCTTCCCAACCCGATGCGTAAGCGAGGGATAGATCTCTACGTCCTTAGCTTACGCTCTTAGGCTTTCGGTTGGGATTTCCAATCTGCTGCATGACCTAGACTAATTACTTGTGCAGGCGTGGTGGATCTTTTTATTAAAGATTCCGTTGCTGCAGGATCTTTAACAAGATCCATTACCCAAGAAAAGACGTGCACTAGTGCGATCGCTACGGCTGTGTAGGATTGGTCGCAAGCCTTTTGAAATAGGCTTCGATTACCTCGCGGTAATGACTGGGCAGATCTTTCGTAATGTTCTGAACCGCTTCAAGTCGCTGTTTGGGATCCAAATTCCCCCATCCCTTACCGTCCCCAATGTTCTTTTGGTCAACATCGCCCGGCCCCTTGGCTCCAGCTACTTGGCTGTCCTCCATGGGCTGGATGGACTGCTGCGATTTTTCGCCTTTCGAATTCCCGCCGTTCTTCTGTTGCTGTTTCTTTTGCTGATCTTGCTGCTGCTGTTCCAGTTTGTCAATCATTTTTTCCAGCTTATCAACGATCGCTTGCTCTTTGTCCCGAACGGTTTTTCCTGTTCTTCCCAACGCGAGCCGGCGCTCGACGTCGTTCATCAGACGAGCTATTTCGTCGAGCGAGTCTTCCTTGAGTGGTTTGATGTCCGATTGCATTAATCGAGCGGTGATCGCATACCGAGTGGGTAGTTCGGTTTCTCGTTCCAACAGCTTGTCTAGCGTTTCAAGACACGACGCTCGCTGCAGCAAATGATGCTGGCAGACAGCCATGCAAAAAAGCCAAGTGGCAGGGTCGGACGAAGTTTCCTGTGCCAACGGCTGCAACCTCGACAACGCCTCGTCGAACAGCGAATGCTGCACTTGATATCGACAGCAAATTAACTGCAAATCCGTCTTGAGCCACTCAGGAATGCTGCCATTTGCCAAAATCGAACTGAGTTGAGAATCCATTTTCGAGTTCGAGTCCGGTGTGAACGGACCATCGATCAACTGTCTCAGCGATTCGATCGAGGATTCTGCCTTTGCAGTCGAAACCAGCACCCTATCCAAAAGTCCCACACCGGCCGAAAAACCTTCAAGGGCAATGTGAGTCTTGGCCTGAGAAAGTTCGTTACCACTCAGTCGCTCTTCAAGAAATGTGTGGACTTTACCCACCACCGCAGGCTGGTCCGGCCAAACCCAACTCGACTTCTTTTTGAGCAAATGCGGGTCCGATGCCAATGAAAACGAGGGAACCAAGAGGAAAAAGGAAACCGCCAGAAATCTAAGCATCGTCCGTCTCCAACAGGAAAACATGCGTGGCCGAATTCTTGAATTGAGATTCAGTACCAAATCATTATACCGTCTGACAATGCTCAAAGCTGAACTGGCTGGGTTCCTGGGAGTCCCCAAAGCGATGTATTTGTTGTGTCTTACGGCCAGGAAATTTTCGTGGACTGTTTAACTGCAGCCGGCCAACCGACTTAGCGACACCCCCTCTTTTGGTGGAATTGCCTTGGGGAAATATGGTCGTAAAAATCTTCCGCCTGCATTGAACGACAGGCCGTTTCCGCAAAAGCGAAAAACCAAACACCCCCATTGTGGGTAGGTTTGGCGATTTTTTCAAAATCGATTTGATGCGGCGGCGGCCCCAAAGCAGACTTGTACGAGCAGGGACGCGGCCCCGAACAGTGGTTTGAGTGTGTTGGAAGACACGCAACGAGCCACACAACCAGAAACGTTTTTTAGATCGCGTCCCATGGCCAATGTTGACCGTGCTTATAACCTAGTCCGCAATGAACTCGCAGAAGTGGGTTTGTTATCCGACGGTATTTATTTGGATACCATCGAGCTGTGCATTTCGAATGTGAAAAGCGCGGGGGAGCGAGGTTACGTCTTCGAGCATGTTGGCCACTATGGCAAACGGGGGTATCGGCCTGGCGTCATCTACTTGCCCCGCGATCTGCCGCATCAGCCGTATAAACCAGGGCTCACCTTGGCGGACACGATTCGCCATGAGTATGCCCATGCATGGTACTACATCGATCCGTCATTCTTTCGACAAGAGTGGTTCGTTCGAACGTTTGGTGCCGATTACAACAATTGCACCTCGTCGCCATACCAATCGTGGAGGCGACACCTAAAACGCGATCCGTACTATCAAGCGGGCAAGCGCCGCCGTCGTAGCGAGTTGGCTCGATTGAAGTTCTTTTATGGTTGTCTTTTTCAGCAATTCATTACGGACTACGCATCGACCAATGCCAGCGAGGATTTCGCTGAGACTTTCATGTTCTATTTGAAGTACCGACGATCCTTGTCGCGATTCCGTAGCCGCCCAGTCGTGTATCACAAGCTCAAAATGGTGCAGCGAGCGGTTGGGTTGGCCCGAGGCAAGGTCAAGTCAATGGTCGACGGACGTTATCGTCCGCGAACGGCCTAGTGAAAGGGTTCCCGTTTGGAACTATCCAGATGGACCTCGCTTTGAACTTCTCGTGCTAGCCGTGGGCCAGTTCGCATGTTGGAAAGCCATCATTCGTCAAACTAGCGCTAAAGCTTTACAAAAACTCAACGTGAGTGATGGGAATAGCATAATTCAACAAGACCAAAGGGCATTATTTTCACGTTTCGATAATTCGTTATGACCGACAGTTTTTTCCTGATCGACACTGGTTTCTTCGGCGGAATGGTCGCGCTCTTGCATTTCCACAAGCTAAGTTTCGTTCTGTCATCTCGTGTACTGGACGTCCACCCTGAACTACGCAACGCGTTGACTACTCAATGCGAGCCTTTTCTGCAAAATGGAATTTCGACTTCTAAAACGAGCTGCGCGGAGAGTTCATTCCGTTTGGACATCAGACTGGGCACAGCGCGCCTCTGACAAGTTGAATAATTTGCTCAAGGTACATTTGTCGCTTGAGTTGCCTAGAGACCCGAATTCGGTCGACGCAATTCTCCTAGAGGATCGCGTTCTCTATAGCGCAACACCGTTTGGAATGTTTGATCCGATCGGAATTTCAAATCTTCCGACAGACGGAAACGGAAGCGACGCTCCTGCTGACCATGCCTCGCTAAACTACGGCCAAATTCTCGCCGAATTAGAAAACTGCGTCCAGCAATTATCCCTCGATGCCTCTCCATTGCCATCGGACGGCGAAGCGACGATGGTAAATGACTCGCTCGCGGACACGCAGTTGTCAAACGAGGAATCGACCAACAACGTCAATAAACGGAACGAACTGTCAACTGACTTGTGGAGTAGTCAGCGTGACGTTGTTTTCGTTCTAGACGGAATTGCAGATCTGGATTCCATACTCGACGATCTCCATCGGGATCATTGCGATGCAATCATTGATGTATTCGTCTTGAGCAACACGGAAGACGGATTCGAACAAATGGAGTCGATCCTGTCCCAATACTCAGACCTGGATTCGATTCAAATCGTGTCACACGGCGCCAATGGGATGATCCAGATCGGCAGCACGTGGTTAACCGCAGGGAATGTTGCCCATCATCAGATTGACCTCGAGCGTTGTGGCATGTCCCTTGGCGAAGATGGAGACATTTTCGTTTATGGTTGTAATCTGAACGATCAACTTGAGGACGGATTCGACCACGTCGAAATGTCACTCTCGAGTCTCGATTCGGTGGATAGTTCGGATGTCGTGTTGCCCGGAACCGAGGAAACCGATCACATCTCGCACAGTGGCCAGCTCTTGCAATTCGTCTCAGACGGACATGTTCTTGGCTTCCAACAAGATTCGCTGTTGGTCGCGTCCCTCGATCATGCTCTCCAAATCGATTTTGTTGACGCAAACACTGTTGCACCTTCGACTGGCGAGTTGATTGTTGATGGAAACACCGTCGAAGATTCCCGGGCCAATGCTTTTACAAGTGTTACCTACGCGGGGATTTGGGATGGGGTGACGGCTGTCTATGAAGCTCAAGAGGGCGCCATCCTCAAGAGCACTTACTACGTCGATGCTGGCCTTACCGATTCCGCCGTCGATCAGATTCGCTTGCATTACAATCGCGAAATAAGCCTCGACGACAATGGGAATCTGGTGATCGCCTATGACCATGGGGTCGTGACCGACTCGGCTCCGATCGCTTGGCAAGACATCGATGGACATCGAGTCTTCGTCGAAGTGCAGTACATTTTGCTGGGCAACAATCAAGTCGGATTTGACGTTGGCAATTACGATCTGAATTATGAACTCGTTATCGACCCGACGATGACGTGGAGTTCGTTCCTGGGAGGTGCAGGTACGGACACAGCCTTAGGAGTAGCGGTTGACAGCAGCGGAAACGTCTACGTGACAGGGAGCAGCACTGCGACATGGGGCAGTGCAGTGCGAGCTTACTCCAGCGGCACGGACGCGTTTGTTGCCAAACTAAACAGCAGCGGAACGCTGGTTTGGAACACCTTCCTCGGTGCGGCTGGAACCGATACAGGTCGAGGCATCGCCGTCGATAGTAGCGGCAATGTTTTCGTAGCGGGGGATACTACTACGACCTGGGGTTCTGCGGTACGAGCCTACACGTCGGGCACGGACACGTTTGCAGCTAAACTGAATTCTAGCGGAAACCTTGTTTGGAATACCTTCCTCGGCGGGTCCGGAACCGATGCGGGTCGAGGGATCACGATCGATAACGGCGGAAACGTTTACGTAGCCGGTGATAGTACCGCGACATGGGGTACACCAGTTCGCGCCTATACCACCGGCACCGACGCCTATGCGGCCAAGCTGAACAGTAGCGGTACTCTTGTTTGGGACTCATTCCTTGGAGGTACTGGAAACGACAACGGTCGCGGAATCGCGGTCGATAGCAGCGGCAATGTTTACGTGACCGGAGACAGCAATGCAACATGGGGAAGTCCCGTGCGAGCCTTTACGGCCGGAAGTACGGATGCCTATGCGGCAAAACTTGACAGCAGTGGCACTCTCAATTGGAACACATTTCTCGGAAGCTCCGTAGCCGAATTTGGCTACGCCATTGCGATCGACACGAGTGGTAACGTCTATGTAACAGGAAGCAGCGCTGGGACCTGGGGCACACCCGTAACGGCGCACACGACGGGCACCGATGCTTATATTGCCAAATTGAATAGTAGCGGTAATCTGACCTGGAATACCTTTGCTGGCGGCACAGGGACGGCAATCTTTCGGTCAATCGTCGTGGAGAGTTCCGGCAATATTTACGTAGCAGGTGATAGCACCGCAAGCTGGGGCTCTCCGGTGTGGGCAAAGAGCACTGGCACGGATGCGACGCTAACCAAGTTCAATAGTAGCGGCACGCGTACATGGCATACCTACATTGGCGGAACTGGCACGGACAACGGTTATGGAATTGCGATCGATGTCAATTTCAACGCTTATGTTGTGGGGGGTAGCACAGCCACATGGGGTACTCCAGTACGCGCTTACACCTCAGGAACCGATGCGTTCGTCACCAAAATCGCCGTGAATGAATCGCCGGTCTTAGCGGATACGGCGTTGAGCATTGCGTCGACGGAAGATGCTGGCTCGCCGTCCGGAATCGTTGGTGCATTGATCAGTACACTTATCGGCGGATTGACAGACCTCGATAACGGTGCAGTGCAGGGCATTGCGATTACAGCAAGTGTCGAAACCAATGGCACGTGGTACTACACAACCAATAACGGTACTAACTGGAACGCTGTCGGCACTGTAAGCGCGGCATCCTCCCTGTTGTTGGCCGACAATGCGAACACCCGCCTTTACTTCGCACCCAATGCGAATTACAACGGAACGTCGACGTCTGCATTGACGATTCGTGGTTGGGATCAAACCAGTGGTACCGCTGGAACTAAGGTCAGCACCAGCAGCAACGGAGGTGTCACTGCATTTAGTTCGGCTACCGATGCCGTCAATGTGGCGGTCACTGCGGTCAACGATGCGCCGGTTGCGTCAGGTAGCGCGACCCTTTCTGCTGTCAACGAAGATTCCGCCTCACCAACGGGTGCGACGATTAGTTCACTGTTCAGCAGTAACTTTTCGGACTCAACCGATTCAGTCGCCAGCGGCTCATCAGCGAATACTTTTGCTGGTATTGCAATCAGCAGCTACACCGTCGACGCAACCAAGGGGCAATGGCAATACTCGACCAATACGGGAAGCACTTGGACTACGCTTGGTAACGCGACCACAACGACAGCGATTACTCTCGACTCGGCCGCATCCACCATGTTGCGTTTCGTCCCTACCGCAAACTACAACGGTGCAGCGACAGGGTTGAGTGTGCACCTCATCGAAAGCGGTCTGTCGATTACCAACGGAGCCACCATCAACTTAACTGGTGCAACCGGCGACACTACGCACATTTCTGCCGCAACCATTGCTTTGAACGAAACGATCACGGCGACCAACGACACCCCCGTCGCGGTAGTAGATTACTTAACCGCGCTTGAGGCTGGCGGAGTTTCCAACGGCACCGCTGGAACCAACCCAACCGGCAATGTCCTCACCAACGACACCGATGTTGACTCGGGCGATACCAAAACCGTTAGCGGCGTCGCTGCCGGAGTCCATGCTTCGGCCGTCGGATCTGTCGGCTCCAGTGTCACTGGTTCATACGGCTCGATCACCATTGCCAGCACAGGAACTTACACGTATGCGGTCGACAACAGCAATGCAACGGTACAAGCTTTGCGAACAATCAGCGACACGATCACAGATGTTTTTACTTACACGATGCAAGATACGGCTGGACTGACCAGCACGACTCAAATCACCGTTACCATTCAAGGTGCCAACGACGCACCACACGATCTATCAACGACTGGCCTGACAATCGCTGAAAACTCGGCAAATACGACAAGCGTCGGAACCATATCACGTAGCGATGCCGATAATGGCGATACTCCAACGTATTCACTCATCGATTCAGCGGGTGGTCGATTTACAATAAGCGCCAGTACCGGTGCCGTCACGGTTGCCAACAGTTCGCTTCTCAACTATGAAGTTGCTACGAGTCACAGCATTACCGTTCGCATTACCGATTTGTCAGGCGCTTCCTACGACGAAGTCTTCACGGTAAACCTAACGGACGTCGACGAATTCGACGTAACGAATCCAATCGATACCAACGCCACGACAAACAACGTCGATGAAAGCGTGGCAATAGGCACGATCGTCAACATTACAGCCAATGCTGGTGATGCCGATGCAACGACAAACGGAATCACCTATTCGTTGTTCGGCAACGACGGCGGTAACTTTGCAATCGACACGAACACAGGTATTGTCACAACGGCTGCGTTGCTCAATCGGGAGACCGTCGGAGCGACCCGAAACATCACCGTACGAGCAACCTCGCCTGATGGCTCGACTGCTGATACGGTCTTTACCATCAACATCCACGATCTGGACGAATTCAATACCGGGGCCGTCACCGATTCGAATGCTACTGCCAACTCGGTGGCTGAGAACGCGGCCAATGGAACGGTCGTTGGAGTTACAGGCCTTGCATCTGACCCGGATGCGAC
>JBEBHM010000847.1:0-3489 GCA_040080875.1 Pirellula sp. | reverse complement strand
GGGAGAGAATCGGCGCGAGCCAATCCGAAGTATGCCCGGAGTGGAACGGCTAAGCATCGACTTGGCAACCCGGGCGGCCGAGGAAGCGGCCGGACTCGCCATTTCGGCTATCGCACTCTTTCCGGTAACTCCTCCCGGGAAAAAAAATAATGACGGGTCCCATGCGCTCGATCCGGAGAACTTGATTTGTAAAGCCACCCGGGCCATTGCCAAATCGGTCGGTAGTTCGATGGGCATTGTCTGTGACGTTGCGCTCGATCCCTACACGTCGCATGGACATGATGGATTGCTTGTAGATGGATACATCGTCAACGACGAGACCACGGAGGTCTTGTGCAAGCAATCGATCAATCAAGCTGCAGCGGGCGCAACCGTCATCGCTCCGTCGGACATGATGGACGGGCGAATTGGGTGCATTCGTAAAGCGCTCGATGGTGCTGGCTTTCGGGACACACTCATCATGTCCTACGCGGCCAAGTACGCATCGTCGTTTTATGGACCGTTTCGTGATGCAGTCGGTTCTGCGAGCAATCTAGGTGGTGGAGACAAGAAGACTTATCAGATGGACCCCGCTAACACCGACGAAGCATTGCGCGAAGTGGCGTTGGATCTGCAAGAGGGAGCCGATATCGTCATGGTGAAACCTGGGATGCCGTACTTGGACATCGTTCGCAGGATTCACGATGAGTTCGGAGCCCCCGTGGCTGTCTACCAAGTTTCCGGCGAGTACGCGATGCTCAAGTTTGCCAGCGAAAATGGCGCTATCAAGGAAAAGGATTGCGTGCTGGAGAGCTTGCTCGCATTCCGACGAGCAGGTGCGACTAGCATCCTTTCGTATTACGCAATGCAAGCTGCTCGATGGCTCACGTAATACTTGGAGCGGATTCTCCTTAGCGTCACTCTTTCGCAGTCAGTGATGGAAATAGTATAATGTTGTTGGCGAACAATTGGGGCGCCAAACATCAGTCAGCCAAACATCAGATTGGGGGGGTGTGCGAGTGGCAACAGATATTCCGACAGATTCGAGTCATGTCGTACGAGAGCCTGGGGTGCTTGCAGCTGAATACCATCCGTCGGTCGAACATTTGGTTACGGAGGATGACACACCTGTGGACAACATCTTCTCCGAGAAACAGCAGAGATTACTGACGGAACCACTCTATTCAAGCTGGAATACAAGCGAACCGTTCTTAGCATTGGCCAACGTTGGCCTCTTTCACTCGATCCGCGTCCCTCCTTATGTTCCCGATGCATTGCTGAGCACGGGCGTTCGCGCCCCTGAAAACCCTTTTCCCAAATCCAATCGATCCTACTTTGTGTGGGAGTACGGCAAAGTCCCCGACGTGGTCATCGAAGTGGTCTCAAATCGCGAAGGGCATGAAGATGTAGAAAAGCTCTCCGGTTACGCTCGAATCGGAATTCCGTTTTATGTCATATACGATCCTGAGCTCTGGTTGCGAGACGAACCTTTGCGATTCTACAAGCTAACCGGTGGTCAGTATCAAAAGCTAGAAGGCACAATCCACATGATGCCAACCATCGGTTTGGGAATCACAACTTGGCGTGGCTCATTCGAGGGACTTTCAGAGACGTGGCTCCGGTGGACAGACCTAAATGGCGTACCGATTCCAACGGGGGCTGAGCGAGCCAGCGCACTGCAGACGCTTGCCGACGCTGAACAACTTCGTGCAGATGCTGAAAAACAACGTGCAGATGCTGAACAACAACGCGCAGACGTGGAGAAGCAACGCGCGGACGCTGAACATCGGCGAAATCAGTTGTTATTGGATCAGATGAAGCGGCTTGGAATTTCACCCGAAACGGAATAACCATTTCGGCGACTTGCATCCCTGACAACTGGCATCACGGGAACTGGACAACGTTTCCGTCAGACTTCTGAAACAAGTGATGCAGGTTCTTGGCGTCCATACTTACAGGCAAACTCATGACCGATCCGTCGGCCAGTCCAGCAATAAACCGACCCTCCTCTCCAACTTGCAATCCATTTGCGGGATTGGCTGGATCAAACACATAGTCCTGGGGCGCCGTCCATGGAACAGCCAATTCCGGTTTGACTTCGACTAGCCAAGCGGTGTTGCTGGAGCCGTCGGTAATATGTCCGAAATTCACGGGCTTGTCCTGACCAAAGATCGTGTCATTGCCCACCGGAGCAACGATGGTTGTAAAACCACTTGGAATTCCCGATATTTCGGACACGTTAACATCGGAGGAACGGAAGATCTTGGGGACCTTTTGTAACAAGGGCTTGTTGTGTGGACTGTCCCATGGTTCATTCAGTTTGAACTGGTTGTATAGTTCCTGCTCGTCCACGTAGGGCAGGATGTGGACTCGCCAACTCAAGAGGCTCTTGCCATTGGCGTCGCGAGGGGACTTGCCGGGTGGCAAAAGTTGGTTTGCAGAAAAATAATTGTGAATGCCCAAGCTGATATGCTTGATGCGATCCATCGTGTTTTGCTGGCTGATGCGTCCCATGAACAATGCCATAGCCGATGCCAACACGTTCAATTGTTCCCCACTTTTGGCATCCGATGTGTAGGTCGTTCGTCCTCCATCGATCACTGGCGATGTCCATTGGATGTTTTCAATGAGGACCTTGGCTGCGTCGGATTGCGTTCGAGGCATCAGTTGCAGCAGTGCTTCCATCGAGCGAGGGATAGTCGTTGCAAGGGCCTTGGCCGCCGAATCCGATTCTGATTGAATGATCAGTTTGATGGTCATTTTGGATGGATCAAAACCGATGGCAGCCCATTGAATGCCTTCGGTCAGAATTGAGCTAGGACCGCCGCCAAATTGCTTCGGTAGTTCAGGTAATAATTCTTGCATCGTACGTTTCACGTATCCAGGAGGCACGACGGCCACCTGAATTGGAAATGCAGCGACCTGCTTCATCGCTATCGAGAACTCTGGTCGCTCACCCTGTTTGATGCGAATCGATAGAGTATTCGCATCTGGACGAGAGCCTTGTATGGAAAACCCAAGATAACCAGATTTCTTTTCGACGGATGGAAACTGCTTGAGATCAAATTCTCCCTTGAGGTCCGCAAGGGTATTTGGGCCTCGATCTTTGACGAAGAAGCGTGTGTAAGGTAAAGCGGGCGTAAAAGGAATGTCGATCGCGGCAAAGATGCCTTCGTTGTCGGCAATTTTCTTGATCCACTGCAACTGAGTCTCGATTCGTTTCCATTGCGCGCTCGCCGTCGATTTAACCTCGGCGACGTTGGCGGGCAATGCTACTCGGCCAGTTTCGACTCGTGCCAACAAGACGGTGTTTGTTTGAATAAAATCCTGTCCGAGCGATTGGTCGTTGGCACTGGTTTGCGATTGTGCGAGGGGGGGGCTCAAAATGATGAGACCAACGCCCACCGCAAGTTGCGCAAGTGCATTTCGTACGTAGATTAAGCGAAGATTCATGGAAAGCGTCCTATCTGTTTTTATGTTGTTGATATCGAAAGCCAGCGTCTCGGAGAT
>JBEBHM010000168.1:0-13048 GCA_040080875.1 Pirellula sp. | reverse complement strand
AGTCGGGGTGATAGGATTCGAACCTACGACCCTCTGGTCCCAAACCAGATGCGCTAGCCAGACTGCGCTACACCCCGATCCGCAGAAAACAACCGCTTTTTCACAAGCACCTGCACCGCGAGAGAGCACTTTTACCCTACATCTTCATTGTTCGCTAGGCCATTTTCTGCCACTCGCCTCGGCAAATCTCATCCACAGCCTAATAAGACACGGAAATTCCAAGAAAGTTCTCGCATCAACGGAATTCTGGCCCTAAAACTTCCAGCGGAATTCCGTTCGCGTTCCAAAGATGTCCGGCGCGTCATCCAGCCACCCGTTCATGAAGTCAATTCGCCATATGCTGCGATTGTTGAGCGCTCGCTGGTAGCGTGTGCCGAGCGCATACTCGGGCCCGGCAGCCGCACTTAACAAAGGGTCGCCGTACGTATCAAGAGACGCAAATTCGACAATCCATTGCTGACGAAAATCCGCGCTCAGTAGATTCACGCCGATTGCCCCTCCGTAGGCATTGGAGCCCGTGGCATTCAATGTCGGATAGCCGGTCAGAGCGTCCGATTCGAAATTGATGCCGGTATTTCTAAGTATCCCGCCAGCATTGCCCGCCCTGGCAACGCTCTGAGGTCGACCGCTCCCCACAAAAAAATTCCAATAGGGTACCAGCGTGCTGGGCTGCGAACTGATAAGGCTGTTTTCGAAAAGCAACAACCCGCCATCCGCCGAGCGTGCATCCGCAGGTCCCGATTGTCCGATGTTGCCTATCAATCGTACCGAGTTGGAGATTCGACCAAAGTAGCGTCGCGTGTACGCGACCGCAGCGTTGTGATACGAGCGTCCCCCGCCATCCAGGTCATCCAGGTATGCGTAGTCCATCTCAATGTAACCACTGTACGCCTCGACAAACCAAGCCGTGCCAAAGACTGCGGCTGCGTTGTTGTCGTTTTGAAACGCTGGACTCGTGACTTGATTGAACCCGGCAAAAAAAGTCGCATCAAAATTCGCCCAATTCAATGCGCGATTGTGTCGCCAAGGCGATCCGACCGCAAATCCCGCGATTGCATCTTCCATCCAGATCCCGTTCTGATAAAGCAACGGTACGAGCCCGCATGTAAATGGTAAATCGAACGGCGCATCGGTTCCCATCCAACCACCCGTCATCGCTCCCAAGTCGCCTTCAAAGAACGCGGTGTCCAGTTGAAAGTCGAGCTCCCTTTCAAATTTGGGATCGCCATCACTGAAATCGATTCGCGTGAATCGACCGTTGTGGTCAAGCGGACCAGTGAACATGTGGAATCGTTCGGTACCAGTCAGCCTCAAGTCCATGTCCAAGTTCAGTCGTTGTGCCCAATTGCGAACACGCTCACCATTGTTTCTATGAATGCCTACTGCAGTTCGATAGTCACCGTAAACAAGAAACGAAGGGGTCAGCAAATTCACATCGCTGAAGACAGGTACACCCGGTTCGTACATTCCTCCTGTATAGAAGGGTCTCCACCATTCAACCCACGGACGTTGAGTATCCACTGCGAGCTTGCCGTAGTACGTGTCGATCTCTCGTTGCGGCTCTGCTGGCTGAGCTTGAAATGGATTTGCGTTGAAGTCCTCGGGTTGATACGGAACAAGGCAGATTTGACTGCTCATGAACGGACTTTGGCTGTGATTGTTTGGAAGCGTTTTAGCAAGGTGAAACTGCCAATGCTTGTCTTTAAGTCTCTCTCGCATGGCCATGGGCAAGTTGCTGCCGGTCACGGAATCGGTTCCGACAGGCAGCCCCGAATGTCCTATCCTTGGAACATGCGCCGAACGCGACGATGGAACATAAGGCAAGTTAGAAACCGAAGAACTTGAGCCACCGAGCAACGAACCAAATGGTGAACTGCCTATGCCCTGGCTCTGCCAAGGCATAGGCAAAATCGAGTACGCCTCCGATTGCCCAGAACCTAGCGATTGTCCAGTACCTTGCCAAGGAGTCCCCGCGTTTGCCCCCGATGTATTCGGGACGGGTGCGTCTACTGTTGGCAACGGGAATTTTCGCCTTGGCTCTGGAAGATTCCAATCGCCAGGCGACTCCGGTTCGAAACCAGGGAAATTTTCCGGCGCTGGCACAATGGGTATTGGGACCACGCGTTCCGAAGGAGTAGAAAAATCCGGCATAGGATAGGGCGTGACCGAGCGTTCTCGTTGCTCCAAGAGATTGCCCGGATCTGGCTGATTCGATTCGCTCTTTTCTTTTTTGGCTGGTGACAACAGATCGTCATCGGCATCGCTCGCACGGCGAGGTTCGATGGGCTCAGGCTCTTGTTGAATCGGGGCTGGCAGACGGATCAATTTTTTTGGCGAGCCATCATCGGATTTGATTTCGTTTTTACCTTCGGTATTGGCTGCAGAGAACAAACTCGCGGGTACATAGCCGGGGCTGACAACCGATGGTTGAGCAAAACCGAAATCTCCGATCAGCAACACGAAAAGGAACGCTACACCCCTAAGCGGCCAATCGACAATGCGTTTGCTCAACGTGGTCCGTTTGTGGGAGAGTTGCTCCGCAACTCTCATCCGGTCTAGGAGATCGCTCATCGCACCACGAACTCCGTAGAGTAGGGATGCACATCGTAGATGGATTCGTTCAATGAACGAAGCATGTCCGGCGTTCCCTCACAAAACTTCATGAAATAAGGTGGTTCGACGCGACTTCGCAACCGAACGCTCAGTCGGTAGACGCCGGGAGTTTTCAACAGTTTGCTGGGCACGCTGTAGTGTGCCGTTCGGCTGTCCAGAGGCGGGACGCTATGTGCCTCCATACGAATGAAAGGAGGATGATTGAGCACGGTATAAGGGACTGTGCCCGGTCTGAAGAACGGCAACGGGTCCGCATCGACATTGACGGGCAAGTACATTTCGCGTTCAGTCCCCTTGACGTTTGATATCAGGAACTTGGTTTGAAAGTTCGTCAACTGAGAGTCGTATTGGAATTTTCCGGCGCGAACGTCGAGAGAATGCCAATCGCAGATGTCGCCATTGGAGTCCAAATATCCTGACTCCCAAAGATGACAACCATCGGGCCCTATCAACGCTGCGTTGAGCCAAAATTGCGGCTGAGCGCCAAGCGAACCGCTGGGCATGTTGTGCCCCTCGCTCGTATTGCTCACGATATAGCTAAACTTAAGATCGGTTCCGACGCGTGGATCACGTGCAAAGAACGGTCCATCAATCCGGCTACCATTTTCAAGAACTTGTTGGGCCGAGCCTCGCTTAACGGCCAGTAGCTTTTCATTTTCATCGATGATCTTGCGAGCGTCGCGACGTTCCTGAGCGGAGGTCCAAGCGGCAGGAAAACCGCAAAGCCCAGGCGCGTTGGCAATTGCCCTTTCAAACGCCTCCGTTCCCCAACCCTGCCTGTGATCAAACTGCAGCCATTGTTCGGCAGTCCATCGCAGAGATTTTTCGTTATGAGGAAATATGCCTGGATGGGCTAGTGGATAACTCGGGCCGTGAAAAATGTGATTGGAATGTTTGCGGCTGTTGTTGATCGTTTTGCCAGAAAGGTCAGCGGCTGGACCGAAGTCGTACCCATTCGGTTTGCCGGGAACTGCTCCCATATGGCAATCTTGGCACGAGACTCCTTTCTTGCAGGCCGGGCCAGAACGATACTGTTGGTAAACAATTTCCAACGAGATCCCTGGTTGCACCATGACTTGGTGACAACCGGCGCAAAACGAACTATCGGAGAGTTGTTCGAAGCGGATAGCTCCTTGATGGATGCCTTGTAGCGGGCGTTTGTCGTTTGGATCGACTTTGACCTTGAAGTTCTCTGCATCTCGAATAACAGCTTGAATTCCATCCCCCCCGATGTTGCCTACGATGGGGTCGTACACAGAACCTGTTTCGATGCGTCGTTCTCCGTTGACTCGCCCGTAGCGTTCGACCACCCGATGACATGCAACGCATGTGATTCCCTCGCGGAAGACAGCAGGGCCACTGAAAATCGGTGCCTCGCGTGGAAAATCCGATTGAGTTGCAACAGGCGCATGGCATCGCACACAAAACGTTCCTGATGTTCCACGCGTTAACTCGGCTACGGTTTGTTCGAAGCGTTGAAACATAGGAGAGACTGCGGCGTACGCGTGCCCGCTGACTCGCCATTCATCGTATATTTTTTGATGACACTTGGCGCAGGCCAGCGCCGACGGATATTTTTCATTTGCGAAAACTTCTTGATGAGGATCGATCGCAGCTTGAGCGTTCGAAGGCGTCTTCCGCTGGTTTCGTTCCGTTTCTTTGGCTGCGTCCGGTCCCATATTTGCCAACGGGTCGTTGCCAGGCGATGTTACGTCGGGAGCGAGCAGGTCCTCGTTTGATGGATTGGCGTTTGGTTGTGATGATTGTGCTGGTTGCGTTGGCGCAACGAGCAGATCGTCGTCCGACGCTTGTCCCCAAGAGCGGTTGCTTGCGAGGGAAAACGGGGCCGGTGCATCCGCTGTAGGAATCTTGTTGCGGTCGATGGAATGTGGAGCGTAGCGATTCACCGGCCGCTCGCTTCGTGCGTTGGGTGACTCGCGTGTGTTCATTGTGTGCAGATCACCCCGATTCAGCATAGTTCGAACAGCATTGAGGTCCAACGCATTGCCCGTCGGCGGCGAGGTCTGTTGCCGGGTTGGTTGAACGAGCGGCTTGGGAGTAGTCAGCGGCGGGCTATGGTCGATTGTCGCAATTGGTGGTTGTGGCGCATAACCGAATAATCGTTGGCTAGGTGGCAATGGAGGGATACCCGCACTCGGGGCGTGGTTCATTGGCCAAGAGGCTCCGTCTGGTTGGGTGCAAATTCCCGGTACTTGGGCTACGCCTCGGTTACCGAGAACCGCAACACTCCATGCAAAAAGCAAGGCGCAGCGTATGCACTGCGATGCCATTAGCGAATTGTTCAGGGTACGGCTTGGTTCCATTTTCCAACTTGTTCGTCTTCGATTGCGAAACCGCAAGCCAAACGGGCAGTTCGTTCCATACAAATATCATCCCACGCAAGCAAGGATCGACCGGAACAATCCAAACGAACAGAAAAGCACGAAGAGGACGGATTGGCGCCAAAACTCGAAGTGATTACCTAGGCGACAATGCCCCCCCAGTCCTCACAGCTTGCCAGCAGGAGTCGCAAACTGGGGGCTTTTTTCTGAAGACTAAAGAATTTGGTCAAGAACCTCATCCACAATTGAACGGTGGACAAATGTGTCTGCCAGAACTTGTTGGACGCACTCTCCTGTTTACTGGTTTGGCAACATGATCGATTCAGCACCTTCCTATCGATGCAAGATCAGTCGCGGCAATAGCCCAGCCTTGCTCATTCTTGGTTGGCACAAGTACAAAGTCGATGTATTCGAGGTTAGCCGCAATAGCTTTAGCGTCCGTGTACCCAAGAAAATTGCCGCTCGAGTTGCGGTGGGTAGCAAATCAAAGCTGTATTATCAAGAAATGCTTTGGAGTGTTTCGTGCACTCAAAAATGGATCAGTGACGAGAAACAGGTCGAGCTTGAATTTAAGCAACTCGAGGAACTGACACCCCCAAAACTGGACAAGTCCATCATCGGTTCTAAAACCAAGGGTGTGACTGCGATTCAATCGGACAATACTCTTCCTATCGCGTTTGGCGTTTCGGTGGTCATGGCCATCATGATCATGCCGGCATGGGGGGGGCAGTGGGGAACTTCGGAAGCGATCTGCACGGCCGTTCGCTCAGCGTGGGACGCTCTCGGCCAGCTCGTCACCGGCGCAAGATGAGGGATGAGGGATGAGGGATGAGGGTTGAGGGTTGAGGGTTGAGGGTTGAGGGGTGACGCCGACCTAGTTGAATCCCACCGGCTCGTCCGGTGGATTGTTAGGCTTCCCGCTACACAACGCGTCCCGCGAGCATGGACGCCTGTTAGCTCATTATCGATGATCTATGCGATCACTTCTTTGACGACTCGGCCGTAGACGTCGGTCAATCGAAAGTCGCGGCCTGCGTAACGGAATGTTAGGCGTTCATGATCGATCCCCATCAAGTGCAAGATCGTCGCGTGCAAGTCGTGCGCTGAAACGGGATTCTCTACCGCCTTGAATCCAAATTCATCGGTTGCACCATAGATCGTTCCCCCTTTGATGCCGCCACCTGCCATCCACAGCGAGAAACCCCAATGATTATGGTCTCGACCTTGGCCAGCCCCTGATCCGTTCTGGCCTAACTCAACCGAGGGCGTTCTGCCAAACTCGCCCGAGCATACGATGAGCGTTTTTGACAGCAAACCTCTCTGCTTGAGATCGGTAATGAGGGCTCCGATCCCTTGATCGCATTCTTTAGCCACTTTGCGATGTTCCGTCTTGATGTTCGAATGACTATCCCATGGCTGCAAGTTGCCGTGCCAAGTCTGAACAAAGCGAACCCCGCGCTCGACCAGCCTACGAGCCATCAAGAGTTGACGGTTCTGAGGGCCTTCCCCATAGAGTTTCAAAATATGTTCGGGTTCTTGGGTAATATCGAAAGCATCCGTCGCTTCCAACTGCATTCGATACGCCAACTCAAACGAGCGAATACGTGCTTCGAGCGCAGATTCGCCAGGGCGCGCCGCCAAGTGTCGGTCATTCAGTTGCCTCAACAGACCAAATTGCTCGCGTTGCTCCGATTCACTTAGACGACTATTCCTCAAATGCGCGATCAACTTGGTCGGGTCGATATTCGAGGTGTCGATATGCGTCCCCTGGAATGATCCAGGCAAGAACGCAGAACGCCAATTTCCTGCCCCTCCGACTGGATACCCACCTGGGCACAAGGCAACGAATCCAGGAAGGTTCTCATTGTCCGACCCCATTCCCCATGTTAGCCATGAACCTATGCTCGGTCGAACAAGTCGCATGTCCCCAGTGTTCATCAACATCAACGACATTTCATGGCTTGGTAACTCGACGTGCATCGATCGAATCACCGCTAGTTCGTCAGCACACTTGGCAACGAACGGAAACAGATCGCTGATCGGGATGCCGCTCTGGCCGTGTTGCGAGAATTCAAACGGCGAGGGCAACGCCACGCCAGTCTTGCGCTCAGTCTGCAAATTGTCAAAAGGGAGCATCTGACCTCCCCGTTTCGTCAACTCAGGTTTTGGATCGAACGTGTCGACCTGGGACATCCCGCCGTTCAAAAAAATATGAATGACATGCTCGGCCGTCGCAGGAAAATGGAGGCCGCCAGATTTCGGCTCGCCATCCGCTTGCAAGACACTCGCCAAGCCCAATGCGCCCATGCCCATCCCGGTGCGCTGAAGAAAATTCCTTCGACTCGACATTGGATCGATCATGCCCCACCTTAGTCAACGAACGAGAACTCATTGGAAGCCAACATTGCATGCGCCAAAATTTGCCACCGGCTGGCCTTCGGGTTGTGCGACTCGGCCGTGACCTTGTCAACAAAGCTTCGAGCCAATTCCATTTCGACAGACGATGGAGTTCGACTATAGATGCGTCGATACAACCATACGATCCGCTCTTCAGGGTCACTCTTCGTGGAGGAATTCATGAGAACCTCCAAACGAGCCGCACGGTCTTGAATAAAATCCGAGTTCAGTGCAAACAATGTTTGTTGAGGAACTAGGGTGTCCGGCCGTTTGAGCGAACAAGCATTAGGGTTCGCCGCATCAAACGTGCTTGCCAAATTGGAAACGATGTCTCGATTGATGAAACCGTACACGCTTCGGCGAGGGATCGTAGGACTTGTTGCCAAATCTATTGGACGACCTCCCAACGAACTGTCCAGTTCTCCGGCCACCGAAAGCATAGAATCACGCATCGCTTCTAAATCGAGCCTGCGTCTGGGCATTCGCCACACGAACGCATTCTCGGGATCGATGATGCGAGCAGCATCGTTTTCGATCGAGGCCTGTCCATACGTTTTTGACAACAAGATGCGCCGATGCAATTGTTTGATCGACCAGCCATCTTCGAGAAAAACGTTCGCTAGATAGTCTAAGAGTCTTGGAATGCTCGGGGGTGTTCCTCGTGTACCAAAGTCATCCGTCGATTTCACGATCCCTTGTCCGAAATGCTGCTGCCAAACCCAGTTGACGATGACGCGACGGGTCAAAGGGTTTTCTTTGTCAGTGATCGCTTTGGCGAGCGCCAAGCGGCGATTACCTGGCTGATACTTCAAATCGTTGGTACCTTTGGAAAGGGCGGTTAAGAACCCAGGCTTGACTCGCTCGCCCAACGTCATGTGGTTGCCCCGCACGAATACGAACGAGTCCTGTTCACGTTCCGCCTCGACGAGTGCCATCGCACGCGGTACGGACCCGGGGTCCTGCAGGTGATGATTGTGTATCGCCCCGCGTTTTCCACCGAGGGAGTCAGAAATCGTCCGATTGAGAAGTTGACTGGCAACTTCGACTGGCAGTTCCGTGGGCGTTCCGCTTCCGTAAAGATGGCGACGCAACTGTCGATATACGGGACTGTTCACATTCTGGTGCTTCGCATCTTCGTCAGGGACCACGGTTTTGGAGGACACTGCCTCGAGAGAAGTTTCTAGCAAGGAGCCCAGCCATGCCTGATGTAATTTTGCAAAGAGTTCTCCGAACGTATCTGCCACGTCGAGCATCGAACTAGGCTTCTTTGCATGAAGTGCCTCGAGCACGAGCGGATTCCATTTCGGCGATGTCGCACCAAGCGCATGGTACTCTTTAGATTTCGATGGATCGGGAATTTCTTTGGTCCTCGCTTCCAACATCGATTCCGCCGCTTCCGCAAATCCATCGGCGGGCAAAGCTGCCAATTGATGCCAAAGCCCAAAAACAGGATCGTCGTTCGGCAAGTTGGAAAGATAGGAACGCCATCGATTAAATACGACGGGACGAATATCGTCCGTTCGATAGGAAAGAAAGGATGTAGCCACATCCTGTTCGGGCGTCCCCTTCGCGATTTCTCGCAGATACATGCCTACTTGCATTCGAAGTCGATGCTTCATGACCTCGATCTGATCTCTGGCCATTTCATCGTATTGTGTTTTGAGCACTTCCAGTTTCTGAAAGTACGCCTCGGTTTTCTTATTGGCTTCTTCGTCAGACTTGGCAGGTCCAATGATCGGCAATTCCGTGGGAGACTCGCTCGGTGAAAGCGTGGCGTACAGTGCGTAATAATCGCGAGTTGGGATTGCGTCAAATTTATGATCGTGACAGCGTGCGCAGGCCACGGTCAAACCCATAAGTCCGCGAGTCACCACGTCGATTTGGTCATCCACAATGTCGTGCTCATTTCGGTACCGCATCCCGACGGTTAAAAAACCAAGGGCGGCTAATCTGGGATCGTTGGGCTCCGCGCTCAGTTGATCGGCCGCGATCTGTTCGACGACAAATTGATCGTAAGGCAAATCCTTGTTGAACGCATCGATCACGTAGTCGCGGTACGTATACGAAAACGGAAACGAAGTGAACCCGATAGCGGCCCCACCATGCGTGTCTGCATAACGTGCCAGATCCAGCCAGTACTTGCCCCATCGCTGGCCGTAGAGTGTTGAAGAGAGCAATCGATCTACGACCGCTTCGTGCGCGAGTGGGGATGTGTCCTCCTCGAAAGCTTGCACTTCTTGCCATGTGGGAAGTATCCCAACAAGGTCGACGTAGACCCGGCGGATCCACTGACTCCTGGTGATGGGTGGTGAACGCTCGAGCCCCTTGGCGCTTAGAGCTTCATCGACCAGCGAATCGATGCTTGGCAGTACCTCACCTGAGCAAATGGGATTTCCAATGGGTTGATAGGCCCAGTGCGTTTCGAATTTGGCACCAGCCTCGATCCAGGCTCTAAGATGGGCGCGTTCTGATTCGCTCAACGATTTTCCGAGTGCTGGAGGTGGCATGCGGACGTCCGGGTCCGTCGACTCGATGCGATCTAAAATCGCTAAACCGAGCGTTCCTTTTTTCTGATCAACGCGAGTATCGACATCGAGTCGCAGATCACTTTTTCGCTGGGTTTCGTCGGGACCATGGCATTGGACGCATTTGTCTGCAAGGATCGGTGCGATATGGCGTTGAAATAGCGACTGTGAATCATCCGCAGCAAGCGAGTTAGTAAAAAACAGAAACGTCAGAGCGACAAGGAGGTGGCGTATAGTCGTTAGATGAAGCACGATTGGTCATGAGACAATGGCAGGAATGGACGGGATTGCATACCACGATTATAGCAAGTCCCAGTTCCATTTCCCGAAAAACGGCCACACCTAACGGGTGGGCCTTGCTGAAGTTCATGTCCTTTGCTTTAGAGCCATTTCAACATTTCCGCCTTGGACGCTAAAACACCGCATCGTCATTCGGTGTTTGGCGGAGTATGGGCGACACGTAATTAGCGGGGCACACCTGGAATATTCCGACATGGCGGATGGAATCCCAATGTGTTTGGAATTCACGCACGAATGCACGCAATTATTTTTTCGAGTCAGTGAACTTTAGATACTCTAGTTTTTCGACTCGCGGATCAACAAACGCCCAATCCGGAACGTCTTGATCAAACAACCACTTAACCGTGAACTTTGCTTCCAACGACTCACTGTTCATCCAATTCGAATGGACTTCGATCGGAACGAACATTTCATATTGAGGAACCGCTGCCCAAGTTGCGGAAGTACGCTGAATCAGCGTGTTTTTCGCGTCGAGTTTCTTGGGATCCCAAGGTCGGTACAATCGCAGGACAACTTCCACGGGCATTTCGGTTTTGCTGTCGTGTGAAACCGCGAAGGTGACGGCAAGGTCTCTTGGACTTGCTGTTCCAAAGAGAGTGTCGATGCGTCCTTTTCGAGCAGTTGAAGTGAGACACGATCTAACCGATGCTAGGAACACCAACTCGACCGACAGGTTTCTCGTTCCTCGCGTAAATGACATTGAATTTGTATACCAGAGCTGAAACGGATCCAAATGTGGTCGCTGTTCACCCGGGTGTAAAACAACCCATTTGTCGTCCGCGCGTTTCAATTTTTCTTGGCCACGCTGCCAATCGATAGAGGTCTCTTCAAAAGCCGAAATCGTACCGTTATCACGTTGACCGTCTGAATGGAATCTTCGCATTACCCGCGCGTCCGAGCGCTTGTCTTCGACAATGTAACTGCTACCTTTGAGCAAGCGATATTCTGGTGCGTCGGGGGTTGTCTCGACACGATATTGGATTAGAGCAGCCCACCGATTTGGCAAAAGCTGCTGTTGTCGAGCAACCTCAAGTATCAATCGCTCCCCTCGTTCGATTTCATCACTGTCCGCGATTTCAATTTTTTGTTTCCGGTCCTGTCCGTTTGCGAAGTCGCACGCGACTAATAATGACAAAACCGTAAAGACCACGCCTGAAATCCGATAGAGTGCAATCACAGTTCAATCCTTGAGATTTGGAGAAGAAAATCGCCCGACGCAATCGGAGCGACTTTGAATTGGAATCGAAGGAATATTGGCAAGTCGCGACTAAGGATCAAGCCCAGTGCACGGTGGCTCATTCGGAATCGGTGTCATCGAATTGTAAGATTTGTCAGTCGTCCAAGCTCCAGGTGTACAAGTCAGATCTTGCGTATCTGGATTTGGAATGCAATTGCATTGTCTGTTTACGGAACAATTAATTTTCTTCACCTTTGCCGTAATTCCCGGTATGCCCGCAGGCGCGGCAGCCGCCTCGTGTTTTATCATGTCTGCCCAATCTCCTCGCACGTGTAAATACGTTCCAGTGCCGCAAGTTGTTGTACATGCAAGACCGCAAGATCCACCCGCCGGGGGCGCGCCCAATACCATGTTGCAACTTAACTTTTCACTGTATTTTAGGCATAATCCAACTGGACCGCCCGCTTGATTTTCACCTCCGGACTCTTCTTCCGAGGGATCCTCAAAGGGATCATCTTGGGCGCGCAGGGTAACGCATGGGTGGCAGCTGACACACAGGAACAACGCAACGCACCACCACATCGTGAATCGAATTATCACTTTGAACACTCCTGAGAAAGGGCTAAACAAACCTACCGCTAAACGGACTACTGAAAAATGATCGGAACGCGAAAATCTGGTTGCTCGAGGTCGAGAATCAGAAAACTTGTCTGGAAATCACTCTCAGCAATTTTTTCAACGTTCGAGTCTGCAGCAATTGTTACTAAGACAATAAAGCTGCCATTTCCTCCGCGTTTCACGTTCGCTTCTGCGGGGATTCGCGAATCACCACTTTGAATCGCGATTGACTTCTTTCCCACCTCCATTTCCATGGGCAAATAATTCGCCTTGCGTACGATTATGGTCCCGCGGTATTGGTCACTTTGCTTTTTTACGACTAGCCTCTGTGGCGAAGTACTCGCATTGAAAGCAAAGTAAATTGGAAATGACTTTTTGACAAAAACTAATCCGTCGTCGCTCTTGGCCGAAACAATGACTATCGTCGACGGATCGCTTGAATTCACTGTTCGCAAATCCAACTTCATGTTCACTCGAAAGTCGTTGGGAGCATCTCGCTGAGTGCACTTGATTTCGAGGGGCAAACTACTTTCCGCGCTCCAGGAAAGATCGCATAGCTTGTCGCCAAACACACTCTTCAAATCTAAAAACAAATCCGCACTATCGCTTCGATCGTGAACAATCAAAGACGATTTCTCAATACCGACTCGCAACACGCTTTTGCCCCTAAGTCGAAGCACAAGCTCGCTCCCAAAGACGCTAACGACGGAAATCGTTTTTTCGAATTCCTCAGAGTTATCAGGCGTCGTAAAGACTGCAACGACTGTACCAGTCTCGCCTGGCTTTACCGCAATACCCTTAGATAGTCCTGCGAGGCAACCGCATGATGCATATAGGCTCTTGGTCTCAAACGTTGAATCCGTTTTGTTCTTTAATTCGATTTCAATTTTGTAGCGAGTGGACGTAAACAATTCGTTCAGATCACAGACAACATCTGCGTCCGCAGAATTGAAGTCAGTAGTTATTTTGAGGAGCGGAAGCGATTCGTTAGGGCGCTTCGGCGGCTCGTCCGAGGTTTGACTCGCGTTCAGAGAACAGAGAACAGAGAACAGAGAACAGAGAACCGCATACGCTTT
>JBEBHM010000167.1:0-13049 GCA_040080875.1 Pirellula sp. | reverse complement strand
GCGAATGACTTATTGATGGTCAAGCCAGTTTCCAATCTGCGCCGACATCCATGCGGCGGCGCGTGGGTTCCTTTCTAGCATCGAAAGGGACGATAACAAGACCCGGCGCAAGGGTTCTTCGAACTCGGTCCGTTTGGCCGTATAAGTCATGTAATGCAAATTAGATGCGGTAACGCTATTGCCCGACGGAATCACGCCATCGATTGGATCCTGGAATCGAACGATGAGCTGTGGGTGGTCGGTCGCAGTATAATAAAAACCGCCTGACGCTTCATTTCGAAAGAACTGCATCTCGGTCCTTGTCAATTCAATCGCCTGTTCTAACCAACGGTTGTCTTGAGTAGCCAAGTGCAATCGAAGAAGTCCATGAGCCAGGAAAGCGTAATCGTCGAGGTACCCTTGCAGTTTGCTTTCGCCGTTCGCGTGACTTCTCAACAATCGCCCATCTGGGGTCTTGAGTTTCTCAAGAACAAACTCTGCCGATGTCGAAGCCGCATCGATGTAGTCCTTTCGCTTGAGAATGCGTCCCGAATCGGCCAAGCCTGCGATCATAAGTCCATTCCATGACGTCAGGACCTTGACATCGGTTGGAGGTCGAACTCGTTGGGCTCGGATTTCGAAAAATGTTTTCCGTGCATCGACGAGAGAGGCGGTCAATGCATCCAATGTCTGGCGTTTGTCCTGTGCAATTTGAGTTAACGTCTTGCCTGGCTGCGGAGCGTAATACTTGTCCTCGAAATTTGGAGCGGCAGACAATCCGTAGACCTCTGAAAAAAGAGCAAACGTTTTGATGGACGATTTTAGTCGGGCGAGTTCGTTTCTTTCCCATCGATAGAATTTGCCCTCCTCGCCCTCGGAGTCGGCATCCAGTGATGCGTAGAATGCGCCTCCTGGAGCGGTCAGTTCGCGAATGACAAAATCGCACGTCCCTTCGGCGATGATGCGGTACTCGAAGCGACCGGTCGCTTCGAATGCATTCGCATAAAGCTGCGCAAGTTGCCCATTGTCGTACAGCATTTTTTCGAAGTGCGGGATCCGCCAGTACCGGTCGGTACTGTAGCGATGAAAGCCACCACCCAAATGGTCGTAGATACCACCTGCGATCATCGCATCCAGAGTCTTAGTTAGCATTCCACTCGCGGCATCGCGAACTTCCATTGGCAGCGAAGTTCGTTTCGATCGTTCTAACAAAAAGATGAGATTGGATGGCTCCGGAAATTTAGGCCGATTGGGGTTGGAATCCGTATAGCTGAAGCCGCCATGCAAGGCGTCAAAAGCTGTTGCCAGTCGCTGTTGTGTTTCTTGCAGAACACGCCGACAGGCGTCGCGATCGATCTCCGTTCCGGTCGGAATCGTGTCGGACGTTGACATGGCGGTCTTGAGCGCATCCGCAATGCGATCGGCCTGCGCTTTCATGTTGGCTTGATCATCTGTCCATAGTTGGGTTGCCCTGCGAATGATTGTCAGGAAGCCAGGTAGATTGGGGCGATCACCATCGCGAGCCGGAAAATAGGAGCCACCGAAAATGGGTTTGGTATCGGGTGTCATCAAAACGGTCATGGGCCAACCGCCACGACTGGACATGATTTGGATGGCCGTCATGTAGATTTGATCGATGTCTGGTCGTTCTTCGCGGTCAACCTTGATGCAGATGAAATTGGCATTGAGGAACTTGGCGATCTCTTTGTCCTCGAACGACTCTCGTTCCATGACGTGACACCAGTGACAGGCAGCGTATCCGACGGAAAGAAAGATCAATTTGTTTTCTTTTTGAGCCCGCTCAATCGCCTCGTCACCCCACGGATACCAATCCACAGGGTTGTGAGCATGCTGCAGGAGATACGGGCTCGACTCTTTGGCCAAGCGGTTGTCTTCCCATGCAAGACCGATTTGGCAGAACAAGCACACGCTGCCAAAACATAGCACGGTGGGTTTAGAAATCATGGGTTCACTTTGAGGCAATGTGGAAGCGGCAATGTGGAAGCGGCACTCCGTGACGCGAATCGTTTGGAAGCGGCACTCCGTGACGCGAATCAGCACGTAAGATACTCCAAATCTCGATTCAGACGGAATCGAATCTGTGGGTACAGCGTTCCGAATCTCATTGTACACATGCCGAGACGCTGGGCATGGATATGTTGTCCGAGGGCAATGGATCTGGTTGTTTAGGGACAACGATTGTGGTTGTACAGGGCGCTTACACCCGCGTTGCGGAGCAACGCGGCTACTTTAGGAGCAACGCGGCTACATTTAATCGATGAACAGGAATTCACTGCTGTTGAAAAGCACTCGACAAAGATTGGCCGGTCCATGTTGCTCGTCAAAGCGTCGCCATTGCTGCAGTTCCTCTGGAGCTAATGTTCGTTGCAATACGGTCGACGCAATCCCATTCAAACGAGAGGCTGAGTCCCCAGACTGCTGCGAAACTTGATTTGCCAAGTGCTCTGAGAGACGTAGCGTGAATTTATTGTTCCAAAGGGCCAACGCTTGCAGGGCCCCGACGGACGCCGTTCTCGCCGGCGTTGATTGCGAAGTATCGGGGCAATCGAGGGCTTCGAGCAGTGGGTCCGGGCTCGTGCGGAACATGTAGCGATAGATGCTTCGACGGGCAGCATCGGGGCGATCCACGTCGTACTGTTCGTAGTCTGCAACGGGGGTCACGTGAACTCCAGGCTTCATGAGAAAATGCATGACCGGTGGACCGAACATGCGAGTGTCCAATCGGCCGGCCATCAGAAGCACTGAATCGCGAAACGACTCTGCATCCAAACGGCCTCGATTCATGCGCCACAGCCAACGGTTATCGGCATCCTTGGTCGCCGCATCCAATTGATGTGCGCTGGATTGACGGTAGGTATGACTGCTAACGATCAAACGATGCAGTTCTTTGAGCCGACCACCCTTGTCTCGTAACTGCAACGCCAACCAATCGAGCAATTCCGGATGCGATGGAGCGCCTCCCATTGCGCCCAAATCGTTGGGGGTATCGACAATCCCCTTTCCAAAATGATAGTGCCACACGCGGTTCACTATGGTACGCCATGTAAGCGGATTATCGTCACTGGCTAACCAATGGGCCAACGCTGCCCGCCGGAGGCCTTCGTCGTCGAGACTTGCAAGCGTGAACTTGCTCGGTCGAACTGGAATTGCCAAGACGGCACCTGGGGATGCAACACTTCCTGGTCGCAAAATATCCCCTTGTTCTAGGACACGAACTTCGCGAGGCTTGGCCGCCGGCTTGAAACTGCCATCGGCTTTGAATCGGTTCGTGCCGCAGTAGATTTTGCTTGGAGTGGGAAGTGCCGCGATCTCGCCCTCCAAGGCTCGGACCAAATCGGGTTGACTTGGTTCCGAATTTCGTACCGATGTTAACATTCCGCTTAAGTCAGCACGTTTTTTGGCGACGACGGGATCGGCATCGAACTCTCGTTCGGCCTTGTCGATGCCAGCAAAGACCGCTTGCAATGAGTAGTAGTCTACTTGGGTTATCGGATCGAATTTATGATCGTGACATCGAGCGCATCCCACGGTCAATCCGTTAAACGTAGACAACGTGGAACTGACGATGTCGTCGCGATCCAGGTAATGGGCTATCTGGCGATCGAGAGAATCCTCGCGGATTCCCATCAATCCACTTTCATCCCATGGCCCAGTCGCCAAAAATCCGGTAGCCACAATGGCCGACGCGTCGAACGGGCTCAACACATCCCCGGCAACTTGCTCTCGTACAAAATCAGCATACGGTTTGTCTGCGTTCAACGAGCGAATCACGTAGTCTCGATAAGGCCAAGCGTTTGGGCGCTGGCGATCTTGATCTTGGCCGTGCGAATCCGCATAGTGGACGACATCCAGCCAGTGCTGAGCCCACCGCTCACCGTACCTCGGGCTTTGCAATAACCGATCTACCAAACGCTCGTACGCATCGGGCGCACCATCGGAGACAAAGGCCTGCAACTCGTCCGGCGTGGGTGGCAGTCCCGTCAAGTCCAAGCACAACCGGCGTATGAGCGTTTTTCGATCGGCTTCTTGCGATGGTTGTAGGTCGTTCTGCCGAAGTTTGGAAACGACAAACAAGTCGATCGGATTGCGAACGAAGTGTTCCGATCCGCTCTCAACTGTGGGAAGAGTCGGACAAGCTAACGGGCGCAATGACCACCATTGGCTCTCTTGGGAAGGCGACTCCTGAGCTGCCACTGGCCCAAATGCAGCAACACACCAAAGTACGAACACACAATGAAAAATAGGACGACTACATGAGCGTGCGCAATTCTGCACGCATGTAGTGGAAACCGTCAAGGTATTCGAGTCGTTGTCGAAACGCTTGACGCGTTCCGCTACGGCAGAATTGCGCACCTTCATTTAGGCCACCAAATCATAAATCACCCTCCCGTGGACGTCTGTCAATCGTCGGTCGATTCCATTATGACGGATCGTCAATTTCTGATGATCGATCCCTAGCAAGTGCAACATTGTGGCGTGAACGTCGTAACAATAAGTGACCGCGTTTGGGTCGGCAGGTTTGAAACTCCATTCGTCGCTTGAGCCATACGTCGTTCCACCTCGAATGCCACCTCCCGCCAACCAATTCGTAAAGACAAACGGGTTATGATCTCGCCCCATGCTACCTTGGGAACAAGGCATTCGACCAAATTCCGTTGTCCATAAGATTATCGTATCGTCCAACATGCCGCGTTGCTTTAGATCGGCAATCAACGCCGCGGCACCCGTGGCCATCCCGCGTCCGAGCGGCCAGTGGTCCCGGGCCAGATCTTCGTGCGAGTCCCAGTTGCGGCGAGGAAAACCGTTGTCCGCTCCACTCCAAATCTGAATGAACCGAACGCCTCGTTCCAAGAGTCGTCTCGCCACGAGGCAATTGGTTCCGAACAATCGTGTTTCTTCTCCTTCGTTCATCGGCCCCGCTGTCGTATCGTTGGGGCGATCGATTCCATACAAGTCTCGGATGTACTTAGGTTCCGTTGAAATGTCTAAAACTTCGGGCGCACTGAGCTGCATCCGCGCAGCAAGTTCATAGCTGCGGATGCGAGCCTCTAGCCTCGCGTCACCGAGGCGGCTTTGACTGTGCAAACGATTGATCTGCTCAAGACTCGGAAGCGCATCCCGTTCGCTCGCTTGTGTCACAAAACTATTGGTCGGCGGGAATAGATCCGCAATGGGATTGTTCGCGTTGGGCTGAATGACCGTTCCCTGGTGGTTGGCGGGTAAGAAAGCGGCACCCCAGTTGCGTGACCCATTCGGCGCTAAGCCTCTCGCATCTGGCAACACAACAAAAGTAGGTAAGTTATCGGTGATGCTTCCTAACCCATAACCGACCCAGGCTCCCATGCTTGGAAAACCGGGTAGCACGAAACCAGTCGATTGCAAAAACGTTGCGGGGCCATGAACGTTTGATTTGCTCGACATATTGTGAACAAAGGCGATATCGTCGGCGCATGCTCCAAGCGGTGCAACGCAGTCATTGATCCACTTGCCGCAAGTGCCATATTGTTTCCAGCCCCATGGAGATTGCAGTGTCGTCCCTGGGTTGGACTGAAAAAGTTCTACCTTTTCGCCTGGATCCCACGGTTTGCCATGATCTCGAATGAGTCGAGGCTTGTAGTCAAACGTGTCGCATTGGCTGGCAGCTCCCGACATGAACAGTTGAACCACTCGCTTGGCTCTTGCACTGTGATGCAGCCCTGTTCGCGTCGAAGTTTCGACCGAGTGACCATCGTGCATAAGCATCGACAGGATCGCAAGACTACCTGCTCCTTGGCCCATTCGAAGTCCGAACTCTCGTCGGGCAGAGTTTTGCTGAGAATCGTACGGTATCATACTCTACTCTGTGCCTGAGGCGATTCGTTTCCAATAGTAAACAGGTACTCGGACCGCGCTTTGAGTCATTGATTCTTTTAGTGCTTCGAACTTGGGCGTATGTGCGGGATGGATCAAATACCAATCGTCGCCAAACTGTATTGGCACGAGCACTCCATCCCCTCCCGAATTGTCCAGCGAAGCTTTGGTTTGAATGACGCCATTTGTGAGTTCGCAAGTTCCAATGTTGAAGATCTGTTCCGTATATGGACCGCTACAACCACACGAATCGCAGTATTTCGTCTTGTCCATCGCCCACCCGGTTTGAGGTGCGATGCTCAATACAAAGTCCGCGTGCGCATCGGACCGTTTGTAGACGCCTGCCCATGGTTCGACGCCTGGCTGACGCAACTCCAGTTTCACTTTGGCTTGCCAATCATTAAATGCTCGTTGGCTTTGCGTACGCTTGTGCGAAGTAGCCCACGGTTCCCACAACTTCCATCCAAAGATGTTTGCCAACACTGCAGTCACCACAGTGACGATCATGATTTGCTTCAACGTAAATTGATTTTGCGGGACTATCAATCGAGGCTCCACCTGAAATTCAACTTTCTGCTTATGGCTCTAGTGTATCCTGTGATACAACTCATGCACGGAAATCGAAATGGGGATTTTAATGACCATTCAATCCGCAAATACGAATTCGTTGGAGTTTAGGACGATTCGGCATACGTTGGCCAGCCCATGTTTTTGCAAAATCGGCAACAAAATTTGGACCTCCTCTGCGGTCGGCTCGCGCTGCAAAGCGGACCGGAACACCGCTGCAATCGCGGACGATTCGGTGCTTTCCTGTGCACTTGCTTGGTGTGCAAAGTGTTCCGACATTCTCACCATGAACGGGTTGTTGAGCAATGACAGTGATTGCAACGCCGTCAACGTTTCATTGCGACGATCGACACTGATCGATGGATCCGCGCAATCCAACGCGGACATCCACGGGTCTGGGACTGACCTAACGATCATTCGATAGATCGACCGTCGATGCGTGAGAGCATCGTTTGGGTCAGAGTCCTGGTACAAGTATCTGGGTGAATGATCGTCTTCGAATCGAAACGGACGAAAGCTCGGTCCGCCAACTTCTAGTCGCAGTCTTCCGCTCACATGCAATACGGAATCGCGGATCGCTTCGGCCTCTAGTCGGTGCCGGCTCATTCGCCATAAGTAGCGGTTGTCAGAATCGATTTTGGCGTATGCGTCGCGATGGTCCGAAGATTGTCGGTACGTTGCACTGCAAACAATCCAACGATGCAGGTCTTTGATCGATTGGCCCGAGTCACGGAAATTCTCAGCGAGCCAATCCAGCAATTCCGGATGTGTTGGCAAGCTCCCCATGCGTCCAAAATCGTTGGTCGTATCAACAATACCGCGACCAAAATGATAGGACCATACTCGATTCACGATCGAGCGCCATGTCAAATAGTTGTCGGGATGGACGAGCCAGCGCGCTAAATCCGAGCGACGTGTGTCTTCGCGTTCACCCGAGTCCACTCGCAATACAACAGGGTGGCTAGGCAAACATCCGATGGCCCCATCCCCAATTCGCTGTTTGGGACTTGCCTCGTCACCACGATCGAGAACATGGATCGGTCGAGGTTTACCTTGCGTGGCCGTAAAGTTTCCTTGAGCTTTAAACTCAGAGGTCGCCACAAATACCATTTGTTGCTGTGGTAGTTTGGCGATTTGCGACGAAATATTCTGGACCGACTTCTCGATTTGTTGCTGTTCAGCAAGGGTGCCTCCATCGACACGTTGGCGTATCAATTCTTCTCTTCGGGCTTTTAGTACAGCAATCACCGACTCGGTATCGCTGCTGGAGGCGCCTGGGTACACCCCGTCAACCAAGTTTGATTTCGCCCAACGCAGGGGCGCCTCGATTGAATCCAACGCGCTCACGCTTGCTCCGAATGCAAGGTTCTTGCCGTCGTCAGAAAAAGCCATCAACTCGGCCAAGGCAAATATGTGGTCATTTTGTCGCTTGGCCAATTGGATCGCCGTCACGCGAATGAATCTTGCCGTCGTACCCTTGATTTGTATCGACACCGGAGTGACTCCCGGGTTGCGGACATCTTGCTTCGAGTGGTCAGCGATGGTGATGAAATCGTCAAAGCTTCCGTCGTCGGAAACGTCGATACGGTAGCGCACGGGAAACCCAAATCCTGCACCGATGCCAGCAAAATCATCGTGTGCGCCCGCAAGCTGGATTTGCGCGATCGGCTGTGGCATTCCCAGATCGACTTGCACCCATTTGGAGATGTTCGATTTTGTTTCAATGGCGCTGTGGTACCCAAATTGCGGCTTTTGCGGAGTGTTTGCAAGCTTTTTGGACTCCTCCATTTGGCGGTCTATTTCTTTCAACTCGGAACCTGCCATTCGATGCATTTCGCTATCCAGGGCGGATCTGCGAGATTGGAGCTGCTTGAGTTCGAGTGTTAGCTCTTCTCGTTTCGCCCGAACGGTTGGTTCCGCATCCCAAGGTCGATCTGCCCGGTCGACTCCGGCGAACACAGCCTGGAGTCGGTAATAGTCTTCCTGAGAAATGGGATCAAATTTGTGATCGTGGCAACGAGCGCATTGTGCCGTGACACTTGTTATGGCATTCATCGTTACCGAAACCATATCGTCGCGATCGATATTGCGCACTCGTTGTTTTTCGAGTGTCCCATCCTTGACTTCGATCTGTCCGACGTAATCAAACGGCCCTGCTGCAATGAAGCCGAGACCGACGGTTCCATCGACCGTATTTGGATGCAGGACGTCACCCGCGATTTGTTCCTCGACAAAATTTTGATACGGTTTGTCGCTATTAAATGCGCGAATGACGTAGTCGCGATACGGCCACGCGTTGGGGCGCACTTTATCTTTGTCGTAACCATGAGTCTCGCCATAGTGCACCACGTCGAGCCAATGCTGTGCCCATCGCTCTCCATAACGAGGTGACGCGAGGAACTCCTCGACCAATCGCTCGTAGGCATCCGGTCGTTCGTCGCGTTCAAATTCTTGTACTCTCTCAAAGCTAGGTGGCAACCCCGTAAGATCGTAACTGAGTCGGCGAATGAGGGTACGGCGATCTGCGGGTGGATTGGGTGTGAGGCCCTTGGCCCTCATCTTGGCTAGAGTGAAAACATCGATAGGGGTTCGAGCCCAAGCTGCATCCGTGGCGGTTAGGCTCGGTAGGGATGGTGTCACGATCGGTTGCAAGGACCACCAACTCAAGGGATCGGCTTTCACCGTCACTCCGTCGGGCCACGGTGCGCCAGAGTCGATCCACCGCTTGATCGATTCAATCTGTACCTGACTCAGCCGCTCCCCGTTTTTAGGCATCTCAGGTTGGTCACCCGAAATCAACTCGACCAGTTTGCTATCGGCAGACTTAAAAGGAACAATCGGCTGGTCGGGCGATTTACCTTGGAGGGCTGACTGTTTCGTAGACAGATCAAAGCCGCCCTGCGCATCCTGCCCCGTGTGACAGCTCGCGCAATGTTTCGTCAAAATCGGTTGGATATCGATGCGAAAAGAGTTGTCATCACTTTGGGCCGCCTGGTGTGCCGCGACGAGAAACAGCGTTGAACAAAGTAAACTTCGAAACATCACGAGCCTGCATTTATTTTAGGATAGAATCGAAGTCGATGCTAAGAATCCGATTCTAGATCCACGAGCCAAGAATTCCATCCGCGAATGCTCCATTCTACTATGTTCCGAACAATCCTTTGGCTGCTTGTAACGTTGCTTGTCGCCACTTCTGCAGAACGTTTGGTCTCCTCCGAGCCACTTTCACGGGCCAAGAACCTTGAACAACTGCTCAAGGAAGCTCCGATCGATGCCTTGATCGAACACACGCTCGCCAGGGGCAATGCCCGACGGGGAGCCATCCTGTTCCACAAATCGACGGCCGCTTGTTCCAAATGCCATGCGTCGGGTGAAAATCCATCCTCCCTGGGACCGGACCTTAGCCGCATCGACAAGAAACACTCCGGTCCGGCAAACAGCAACGTATCGCACGCCTACCTCATCAATGCCATTCTCTATCCCTCGAAAGATGTTCTCGCCGGATATGAGACTCAGGTCGTCCAAACCAACGACGGAGCCGTCGTTAGCGGAATCCTGAAATCGGAGAGTGCGAACAATCTGACCTTGTTGACTCCTTCGGACCTTGCGAGACCTGTCGAACTGAACCTGGCAGACATCGACGTGCGAAAAACGTCTAAGACGTCGCTGATGCCCGAGGGATTGGTCGCATCGTTTCGAGAGCTGTCCGAGTTCTTGGACGTCGCTGCATACGTTTTTGAGATTGCGATGGGTGGCCCGTCTCGCGCCCAGGAATTGCAGCCCTCGACCGAGGAGTTGGCCATCAAAGAAGACTGGGTCCGTCTCGATCATGCGGGCATCATCGAAAAACTAAAATCGAAAGAATTCGAAGCGGGCAAGGCAATCTATGAGGGGTATTGCATCGACTGTCATGGACCTGACGGAAACAAGGCGACTCTGCCGACCGCGCGCGCATTTGGTTCGCAGCCGATGAAATTCGGCGCCGATCCGTATCGCATGTTCATGACCCTCACGCGCGGCAGCGGGCTCATGGGACCGATGTCTCACCTCACTCCGCGCGAGCGATACGAGGTGGTGCACTACGTCCGAGAACGGTTCATGAAAGGGAAGAATCCCGAATACGTGACCGCCGATCGAAAGTACTTGGACTCCCTCCCCAAAGGAACCGATGATGGCAAGAGCCTGCCTGTGATTGAACGGGACCTAGGTCCAGCACTCGCCTCGCAACTGGAGCGTCGATTTCGCAATGTGCTCTCGGTCCGATTGGGTGATTACACGCTGGCCTATGATCTACACACCATGAATCAGGCGGAGCTATGGAGCGACGGTTTTCTCGACCTGAGCGATACCCAGCATCAACGAGATCGAGGCGAGGGAGTACCGAAACGGGTTGGCTCGACCGTCGTTGGCCTACAAGGTTGGGAGTGGGGGCACGATGGAACGTTCGACTATCCACGCACAGGCCCAGGCATCCTACCCCGCGGACCGTTGCCAGCCAAATGGATGCGGTACAAAGGTTATCACTTGCATGGCTCGCATGTCATCATGAGCTATCAGATCGATGGCCGCGATGTTTTGGAGTTGGCACTACCACCCGAAAAAATCGGACCGACGACGACGCTCCAACGACGTCTTGAAATCGGTCCTGGCAATGCGCTGATTCTCGCTGTGGCAAAAGCCGAGCCATCCCTTTTGAGAGATTTCAAGGTTTCTAAGTCCGAACTTGGAGGCAAGAGCATACGCGTCGATGCCGGTCGATCCTCAAACAACACCGAATTCGTGTCGAGTTCCATTCAAGGCGATGCAGACACTTTGGAATGGCATTTCGACGAACAGGGGCGTGTCATTCTAAGAATCCCCGCGAGCGCTGCGACACGTTCGTTCGACATCATTGTTGAAAGTGGACCGAGTATGCCGGAGCCTGTTCCCGAGTTTGATTCATCTCGGAGGCGCCTGCCTCGGGTCAAGACTGCCGAGTTGCGGACCTTGCTCAACGATGGCCAGACACTTTGGCCCGATGTCCACAAGACAGTCGGTTACCTGGGTTTGCAGCAGGGCGCGTATGCGCTCGATACGATCACGATTCCGAATTCCACCCCATCCAATACTTGGTTTCGAACGACGGCCCTCGACTTCCTTTCGGACGGACGCATGGTGGTGGCAACTCACGGAGGCGACATGTGGGTCGTCTCCGGTGTCAACGACAGTCTGTTGCAATTGCAGTGGAAACGATTTGCGGCGGGACTGTATGAACCGATGGGAGTCAAAGTGGTCAACGATCAAATCTACGTGATATGCAAGGATCGCATCGTTCGGTTGCACGATCGGGATGGAAACGGGGAAGCAGATTACTACGAAAACTTCAGCGACGAGACCGATATTTCGTTCAATTTTCATGCGTTCAACTTCGATCTCCAAACGGACGACGTAGGCAATTTTTATTATGCCAAAGGGGGCAACGGTTCGGACATGGCTTTGCCCGGCGCGGTGATTCAGGTCTCTGCAGATGGCTTGCGCCAACAGGCATTTAGTACTGGCTTTCGCGCACCGAATGGTATGGGGACGCTCCCCGGTGGGCTCATCACCTGCAGTGACAATCAAGGACACTGGATGCCCGCGTCCAAGATTAGCCTCCTGAAGCGAGGAGGGTTCTACGGCTGGTGCCAGACCTACGATGGAAAAGATAGGTGGGCTCCGGATGGGGGTCGTATCGATGTCAAGAAAGTAGTCCCACCCTCAACGTTTGATCAACCCATCATTTGGATGCCCCAAGATTTCGACAATTCGTCCGGAGGTCAGATTTGGGTCGACGACGCGCGCTGGGGACCACTGTCGGGCCGACTGCTGCATACGAGTTTTGGCAAAGGCTGGCTTTCGTATCTGATGGTCCAACAGGTTGACGATATCCATCAAGCGGCCATCATCAAATTGCCTTTCGATTTCAGAACCGGAATCATGCGAGGACGAATCAATCCACGAGACGGGCAACTTTACGTCACGGGCTTGCAAGGTTGGAACGGTGGGGGACGCATCGGATTGCTCGACCAAGGAATCCAACGATTGCGTTATACGGGCAAGCCGATGGCATTCGTTTCCGATTGCCGAGTGGAGTCAGACGGTCTTCGACTTAACTTCAGCTTCGAGTTGGATATCGATTCGGTCATGCAACCAGACGCATTCGACGCCAAGCATTGGAATTATAAGTGGCAAGCGTCGTACGGTTCGGACATGTATTCGCCTAGCACAGGCAAGGTAGGAGTTGATTCGCTGACTCTCGAAAAGGCCCAGCTGAATTCCGATCGGCGCAGTATCAAGCTGACGTTTCGCGAATTGCAGCCAGTCGATCAATTGCAACTGCAGATGCGATTGAAGTCAACCAGCGGAGAGCCATTTCATGAGGAAGTTTACTGGACAATTCATCGCGTGCCAAAATGAAGTGTCTGTTTTGCTCCGCTGATGTGTCTGTTTTGCTCCGCAAAACAGGCAAACCGCACTCTAACCTGCTGGGCTGTTTCACACTGGTTTGATTCAGTAATCGGACTGGCACTTAAAGCCACTGGGGCACTAAGCCGACTGACCATTTTGCGGAACAAAACTGCGACAAATGCCGCCGGCTGTTTTTCGGAGCAAAA
>JBEBHM010000166.1:0-13061 GCA_040080875.1 Pirellula sp. | reverse complement strand
AGCGGCAACATCGTGAACGGATCCTCCAACGCGTCACCGACCTCGTCGATCAGGCGGAATCCGAGGCACACGATCACCGTCACGGGGATGGAGAACCAACCGGCCGTCGCGACGATGCCGAGCGGCAACAGGGCGCTGAACACCGCGATGAGCTGCGTCGCGACGAACCCATAGCTCTGCGGGAACGGCGTCTTCTTGATGCGCTCGCAGCCGCCCTGCACGTCGAGCAGGGTGGCGATCGAGCGGTCGAGCATCTGCAGGGACCAGCCGTCGATGGCGCCGGCGCGCACGAGCTTCGCAATCGCTCGCATCTGGCGATGCAGGATCGCGTGGTTCGGATTCGGGGGAAGACCATCTGAATTGTCAGTCCGAATTGGATCGGGCCTTACTGTCAACGCCTTTGACTGAAAGTCAATTGCGACTGCTGTCGCCCGGCCATACAAAGTTTTTCGTTGCTGCAATGCCACTTGGCGGCAAAGCTGCCAAACCTCAGCGTCCGTCGACTGTACGTGCCGGTTTACAGACAAATCGTCGTGCGGATGTGGAATGAATGCGCCAGGTTTAACTCGTCCAACAGGCGAGCCGTCGGACTTGGCTGCTCGCAAATGCTTGCTGTAAACGACACATCTTGAAAGCTGTTCAACACCTTCTATGTCGGGAACATCGTTTTCGTCAATCATCGACCAGCAATTTTCTGAATCAACGAAAACAACGATTTTGGCCAGCCATCGACCAGCACATAGTTTCCATGGTGACGATTGGAGCCCAATTTCGCGGCATAATGAATTTCACCGTCAATAATACTAACGGAGATCTGGCGGTCCTTGGTAGTATACCACTCAAGTGCCAATGCGCCATCTGGAGCAGCAGACAGACTCGGTGACGGAAAATCGTCCGGCAGCTCTTCAAGAAGTTCATATACCTGTTTCAAGGTCTCCTTGGCGACAGGCAAGGCTTTGTACCCATCCCAGTTCTCGGTCTGGCATTCGCTCCAAACGTCTCCTAGTTCTTCTCGAAGATCGCTATCCAAACCAAATGTCTGCGATCTCCGCATACCATCGACCTGCTCTACCAATGTTCGACTTGCCAATTGAGCTGCGTCGCTAAATCCCTTGGTAAACCTTGTCATTTTCGAAACTTCTCGATTGCTTTATCGGTCATTAAGTTGAAGAACGTCTTATCCTTGACCCATTTTAGGGCCTTAAAGTGTTCCTGGGTACTACCCACTTCTAGGTGCCCATCGGTCGTCATGGCATCAATATCTACAATGAGACTAGGCGGCACGGTCGTTCCCAAATTCTTGGGAGGAATCGTACGCATTACGTTTACTTGGTACGGATGGTTGGGGATTCGATGCAAACTTTGGTACATAAAAGCAATTGCGGGCAATTCTGCGTTATCTAGGCACTCTGGCGGGTGCTTAAGATAGTACCGGACTTCATCGAACGATTCGATAGGGATTTGATTGATAGACCGAACGCCTAGCTTTTGTATCTCCGTTGGATGAGTACACTCAAGGAACGACTTCCAAACCTTAATTCCAAGCGTCGAGAATTCTGTCCAGCCAACGTAGGGGCTCAAGCGACTGAGTATCACGCCCTGCCAATCGGCTTGTACGATCCATCTGCTGTCTTCGCTCTCCAGACGCAAACCGATCCAAGGCCGATTCACCGTCTGCTGAGACGACCCGTCAGAATCGATCATCGTTTCGATTGATTGCCAGTGCACAGATTGAGCCTTCGGAAACTCCGGCAAGAGTTGCGCAAAGCGACTGTGCCAACTTGTGTCGTTCGCTGCAACGCTCGCCCTGGCTATCCATTGAATAACGGACTCGACGATCGGCGATGAAGGCAAATGCTCGAACTTCTCTTCAAATAATTCTTCGTTCATGTTCGTTATTTCACTCGCTCCATGTGCTTCGCGTAGCTGTTCACTATATCGTATTTGACTTGGTCCGATGTGATCTTGGAAGAGAACTTACGGGCGCAGTCCATTTTGCATTCTTCGATCTTGCGAAGTTCCATTGATGACATCGAGCCCTTGGTTTCGGCCATGAGTAGATATGCTTCACTTTCCGTCCCGTCACCATGTGCTAGCGAGAGATTGATTTGTGCGTAGTTAAAAGTTGGGGTTGAGTCAAAGGCAATCGTAACGATCTCACCCCTCACCCACACCCCACACCCTCACACCGGATAGGGCTTGGTTGAGGTGTAAGATGGATCTTGCTAAAGATCTTGCAGCATCGGGATCTTTAACAAGATCCACTACGCCCACCCCGAGTATTTCGTGCTGAAAACGCACCCGTTGCAAAACGGACGGTCGTTCGCTAAATAATGTTCGACCGATTCCGTTCTGTTCCACGGCTCTCACGTGCTTTCAGACTCGGAGCCTTTGCTACAAACTTGGTTCTTAGCTACTTTATTTCCTCCCGTTGTTCGAGGGTAATGCAATCATGATTCGATTCATCTGGAAACGACAGGGAAGTTACATCGCAATTTACGTGACTGTACTGGTCGTCGTTGGAATAGTGATCGCATGCTTTGGATGGAATGCGGTCGCGGTTGCAGGAGATTGGTGGGGCAAGTGTTCGGCCCTATTGGGCGTGGCGGCAATCGGAGTTGCGACCCTAGTATGGATCGGTGAAATAAACGAAGATTGGGAGGAGTCGCTTCCAAAGACACTGACGGCAGTTTTTTTCATGTACGGCCCCGAGGAATCGCGGACGCCCATTATGGCATGCATCAATGCATCGCTTACCGGTGAAAGCGATATCCGTGCCATGGGGCAGCAAATCGGGCTCCAACTCAACGAAAAAAAGCCCCTCGATATGACGCCGTCGATCAAAGTTCTCGAACCCTACGTGGACAAGGAATCTGGTATTAAACGATACATGGCCTATTTTTATCTGGATCAAGTTCCACAAGCTGTCCAAAAGCTACAGTTAAGTTCTCCGTCGCATGGACTGATTCGAACCGAAGCAGACAGTTGGCAGATCAAGCCCGTCAGCAATTTACGAGAGCAGCTTGAACCTCATATCGCAGCGCACCAACCGACAAAAACGAAACAGCGAGTTAACCATGGAAAAGTCGTATCGCGTTGAATGCTTACAAAATTCGCATGAACGGACGGACTTGAAGATTGGATTTGTTGGCGAGGCTGACAATGACCAGCGCGTTTTAGATGCAGTCGCTTCCATAATGGAGCTTCGGCTCTCAGGAGGAAAATTAGTTTCGTTTGATGGACCATGTTCAATGCCGGTTGCGTTCGCGCTGTCGCACGCGGTCGCACATCTGTTTGGAGCGATCGCGGTAAAAGATCCGAAACTCGGAAAGTTCGTGGTGTCTGTGAGCCATCGGCCCGACCTGTTGGTGGGCGCACTGATCGACTAATACGGGAGACTCGACGTTGAAAATTGTATTGGCAGGTCCACCTCGCTCTGGAAAGTCGTGTCTTAGGTATGCGTTGCCAAAGGCGGTGAGTCAAGCGAGCGATAGTCGTCAATATCTTTTTGTCATCAAGGGCGCACCCGATGGCGAGGGAGCTTGGTTCCATGAAACGTGTGAACGGGACGATGAGGAAGCGTTTGCGTTGCGAGACGCATACAAGTATCCCATTTCGCCCGAGTTCACCGAACGATTGGAGCAAGAGGTTGCCTGCTGCGATGCACCATTGACGGCAATCGACATCGGAGGTCGTGTGTCGGACGAGAACCGTCGCATATGTAGAGCTGCGACGCACGCGATATTGATCGCCGGCAGCCATCCGGTCAAGGGACATTGGAATGATCGGTTACGCGAATGGCGGCAGTTTTGCAACGAACTTTCATTGACCGTTATTGCTGAATTGCATTCGGACTATGGCGCGATGGAGGACAGAGTGGATGGAGTTGGCGATGATGGAGTTTTTCGCGCGGTGGTACATCACTTGGAGCGCGGCGAAGAGGATTTGGAAGATCGCCCAGCGGTTGTGGCGCTAGCCAAGCACATTTTGCGTGAATTCGAATCGCGCGCTGCGCCTCGGTCCGATGCAATCTAAGCCGGTATGAATAGTCGCAAGTCAGCAGCCCTAAGATTTGTAGGCGCGTTGCGAATCGTTCGAGGCATGAACGAGAGACACGTCAGTTCTGTAATTGCAGGGCGGTGTGAAAGTTCAAGTCGTTTGCCGCGTAAAAAGTAAGGCTGGGGGAGACACAATTCATGATCGATTTTTGGAAAAATCGAGAAAAACAGTTGCAACTTGTTGCAGGGCCAATGCTTGCGCAATACGATTTTGGAGTTGGTCCCCCGAAAGTGCGAGCAACGAATGAGGACGAGCTCGTCCAACTGAAACGACGAACAGATTTGAGCCGTGAGGCTTGAGGGAAGATCGAAATCCAAGTCCATTCACTTCCATCTGTTCTTAATCGCCTACAGCCTTCAGCCTAAACCGCTACAGCCTAGCAAGCTACAGCCTAGCAAGCTACAGCCTAGCAAGCTACACTCCCGTTTGTGGCTTGGTCTCGAATGACACGTCGTAGGTATGGACGGAATACGGCTCGGCTGTGTCCACATATTGAAACAATGCTTGACGCCGGAACGTGATTGCAGCCCCAACGATGCTGATCAACTTTTGTGCTCCGGTCGTGTCAATCATGATCGCATCTTCTTCGGATATAGCGTCTCTTGTTTTGATCTTCTCGATAATCTTCAAAATCGACTGTTCGACGTCAAAATAATCTTGAAACCGAAGTCCATGAGCGCGATCGCGCGTATTCAATTGGCAACAGAAAATCTTTGCGCCGTCCTTGAGGTACGGTTTGATCATTTTCGCGGCGTGGCCAGCAAAGACGTTCGATCCACCCTCCGACTGCTCATGACTATCTAGCTCTCGGTTTGGAATGGGTTCGTTGTCGTATTTTCCATTCGAGCCCAGGACCCAAACAGACTCCAATGTCGACAAATGCGGTTCGATCGCTCGCAAAATTTGTTGCCAGTTACAATATGGTTTGATGACGCCGAGTGTCTTAATGTCCTCGCGGATGTCCTTCCCCGAAAGCACTCCCTCGTGCTCGCCATCAGAGCATATCAAGGAACCATCCGTCGCAATCGAAACGTGAAAATTCGGCGCGGTTAATGGTAATATCAGATGCTTGATGGTACTTCGAGCATTTCTTTCAATCGCTCTTTGTTTGAGTAATCTTCCGGGGAGTCGATGCTCTTGGTGAATCAGCCAGTGCAAGACAAATCCGTCGATGATCAACCAAAACAATGCCTCGTGCAAATTAAGGTCAGAATGACTAGAAACAGGATGTGATAAACTTGGGTTGCCTCCTTTTTTTTGAACCGCATCGTGAATTACACTCGTGCTCTGGGAATTATCTACATGCCACAATGACGTTGCCGAGTGGCAAATCCCAATGGCGCACATGGCGCCGGCGAGTGCCATGACGCCAATCATGACTTCACGATTGAATTGTTTTATCTGCTGCAATCTATTTGCCCAAAAATAATACGCTAATCCAACGAATACGCTTCCGAACAAAAGCGACAGCGTAACGTCAATGAGTGTGTCCCTTCTCAACACGTACCACAACTGAATAGCGAGGCCATGGGCCGCAGTTGCGGCAGCCAAAACGAGCAGAATAAATCCCAATGGGAATTTTGAGGGCGTGTTTTCCGTCGGTATCGAAAACTCAAATTGCTCGCATTCGCGTTCTATTTCTGTCGAACCAACGTTCGATTGCGAGGCTTCAGATTGGACATTGATCTTGTCCCGAACAGAAGTGGCGTTCGTCGAAACATCGCTCATCGGTAAATCGTCTATCTTGGTGCCTCCACGATTGATGGCGTTTCGTTACGCAAACTGGCTCAACGCGGATTCGGAACCCTTCGTCGCGTTTTGGCACTCGAGCAAGGCAACTCAAACACGTGGTTCGCAAATGGGCAAAACGACTGCGATCGCTGATCGGGCCAAGAAGGAATTGGTCTAACCACCAATCGCGCTCCCTTCGCTCAAAACGAAACAAACCCCTGCTGCCAAAATCAGCAGGGGTTTTTTCGTTTTAATCTGCTGTCCGCTCGACGGCACATGCACGGGAGCGACAGGAAGATTTAACCACAGGAAGATTGAAAAAACCGAAAAATTTTCCTGTCACCAAATTTTCCTGTCGATCCGAGCGGAGCAAATCGTCGTTGGATTGAGGCGAGCGAATAGCAATCGTAACGATCTCACCCCTTACACCTTACTCCTTCCACCTTACTCCTTCCACCTTCTAATCGTTCGAGTACACTTGGAGAACCTGCCTTCCCAAAAACGCCTTGCCGCGATCGACGTGATATCGCCAGAATCTGACATGAACCCACCGGCCAGGTTGCCCACCAACTCCGAATCTGTACAGGCTGCAGCTTATCCAGGAATTCCATTCTTCGTTCCCTTTTTGGTTGCCACACGAAGAGTATTATTTCGTCGCTCGTCCCTTTTTATGGTGGTGTTTTGTCAGCTCGTTGGCCAACTGAGCGCGTCTCCAAATTCTGAAATAGAGATCCGACCCTTCCTCCAGAAGCATTGCTTCAAATGCCATAGCGGAGATAAGCACGAGGGTGATTTTCGAATCGACAATCTTTCCCAAAAGATCGGAATCGAGGATGTGCCGCAATGGGCAGAAATTATGGAGCGTATTAGCTCGGGTGAGATGCCTCCTAAAACTGAGTCTCCATTGCCAACCCCAGAACAGAGCGTTTCCATTGTGAGTTGGTTGGCAAACAAACTCCAAGAGGGCGAAGCCTCTCGAATGGCCGCCCGCGGTCGCGTCTCCTACAACCGGCTGACCCGCGAGGAGTATGTCCATACAGTTCGTGACCTGATCGGCGTGCATTTCGATGCTACCGATCCGGGCGGCTTCTTAGAGGATCCCGAATGGAGAGGGTTAGAAAGACTCGGCTCGGTGTTGACGCTTTCTGCTTCCAACATGGAAAAGTATCTTACAGCAGCCGAAACCATCATCGCTGAGGCGTATCCAAAACAGAAACCTGTTTTCCTCGATTCAACGAAGCCTGCGCTGCTCGAAAAACAAATCGATGAATCGCACCGCGAGCGACTACGATCCCTTGGGCTACTCGACAAAGTACGGTTCGAAATGTGGCCCGGTGACATCTTTCGATACTCGGCACCCCAAGAGCCGCTTCCCGAGGCTGGTATCTATGAAATCACTTACAAACTGAGTGGGCTCAAGCCAGAACAAGGTCGAGCACCGCGGCTATTCGTTTACGAACAACGCTTGGATCGAGTCCTGTTTGAACAAGACGTGATCGCGCCCGAAGACCAACCAACTCATGTCTCGTTTCGCGCGCATTTGCCCAAAGGTCGTCCGCAGATCAACGTAATCAACGATGTACCGGGCCCATCCAACAACCCTCGTGCTGGACGACACGGACGAAAGCCCTTTATCAGTATTGCCGATGGACGCATTCCCTGGCAAATCAAACTGACGGACGAACAGGGTCAGCCCAGGTATCCGTTCTTAATCATCGACGAAATCACGTTTCGCGGGCCGATCATCACCGACGAAGAACAGCGAAGACGAAACGAGTACATGCCGCTCGACACTAGTAATCTCGAACAAGTTCGCTTCGGACTTGCCAAGCTAGCTCGCAGAGCGTTTCGACGTCCGGTCGAAAGCCAGGAACTGGATCGGTTCATGGAAATCGTTCGTGTCGAGCTTGCTGCAGGCGAAAAGTCACCCGATGCGGTCAAAGCCGGGATGCTTGGAATACTCTGTTCCAAAAGTTTCTTGTTCGTCGTCGAGGGGGACCAGGACCAATACCGTCATCAACTCAACGATTGGGAATTAGCCACACGGCTCTCTTATTTGTTGTGGAGCACGATGCCTGACGAGCAGCTCTTCGACTTGGCAGAACGAGGAAAACTGCAAGACAAGACCGAGTTGAAGAAACAATTGGATCGCATGTTGGCGGATCCGCGGTCCTTTCGGTTTTGCGATTCGTTTTCCGCTCAATGGTTGAACTTGCGCAAGGTCGGGCGATTTCCTCCCGACAAAAAACTTTATCCAGAGTACGATTCCCATCTTGAGCAGAGCATGATCGGCGAGAGTAAAGCGTTCTTTGAAGAAGTGCTTCGAAGCAACCTGACTCTGCGCGAGTTCTTGGTTTCCGATTGGACTATGCTCAACAGGAGACTAGCTGATTTTTATGGATTGAAGGGCGTAGACACTGATCGGAATGAGTTTAAGCGCGTATCGCTCCCGTCCGACAGTCATCGCGGTGGATTGTTGACACAAGCATCGATCCTGTCTTTGACATCGGATGGAACTCGCCATCGCCCAGTGCATCGGGGCGTATGGTTGTCGGAGTCGATTCTTGGCAAATCGCTACCCCCGCCTCCCGCCAACGTGGACCCTATCGAGCCCACTCCCGTGGATTCGCCCAAAGCCACGCTCCGAATGAAACTTCAAGCGCACAAACACAACCCCAACTGCGCGGCTTGCCATAACAAAATGGACCCTCTTGGCCTGGCGTTCGAAAACTATGACGCCATCGGACGCTGGCGAACCGAAGAAGTGGTCGACGGGACCGGTCCCAATCCGCCGATCGACGCCAGCGGAACATTTCCCGACGGTCGTGTTTACAATACTCCCGAAGAATTCAAGCGATTGTTGCTCGCCAATATGGACGCTTTTCAGGATGCATTCATCGAAAAATTAGCGACTTATGGCCTTCGCCGGACCTTGTCGTTTGACGACCGATCCGAACTTAAGTCGATTGCGGAAACAAGTCGCGAACATGATTATCAATTGCGAGCTATCATGCAAGCGTTTGTGCTTTCGGACTTATTTCAAAGACGATAACAACCAACGAAATCCATACCGTCAAAAACGAACAGTGGTGTTTTTATGACCAAAACGAGTCTTGGCCGAATGCGGCTCAGTCGGCGACAAGTCCTGCGAGGGGCTGGCGTGTCCATCGCATTGCCATTGTTGGAGTGCATGTCTGTTGCCAGCACACCTGCCGCGAACCAACCCAAGCGCAGTGTGTTTTTGTATATTCCCAACGGTGTCAATACGCTCACATGGCAGATCGATCGAGCCGGAGCCGACTACGAGTTGTCGCAACCTCTCAAATCGCTCGAACGACATCGCGCTGACGTTACACCTATTAGCGGTCTGCACCACCCGAAGGTCATCGGCAAGCATCACAATTGCGACAAAGTTTGGCTAACAGGTGCGGACGTGCCTGGCGACGGAGGCGCTTTTCGCAATTCGGTTTCCGTTGACCAATTGATCGCCGAGGTCCAAGGCAAGTTCACGCGGTTTGCTTCCTTGGAGATGGCGATTGAGGGACATTCGTTGGCTTGGTCGCGAGATGGAATTCAAATACCAGCCGAACGAAACGCCCGAAATATATTCAATCAACTGTTCGGTGTAGACAAAGACAGCAAAGCGACTATTCGGCGCAGATTGAATCGACGCACAAGCATATTGGATGGTGTACTCGATGATGCGCAGCGTGTTACCAAAGATCTAAGCGCTCATGATCGCTCGAAACTCGATGAATACCTGACCGCAGTCCGACAAGTCGAAACTCAAACAGAACGAGCTGATTCGTGGCTGGACCGACCAAAGCCACAGCTCGACCCCGCCGATGAAGCTAAATTGACTCGCAAGGTCGACATGACACAAGTGCGTGAGTACTACCGTTTGTTTTACGATTTGATGGTGCTGGCACTTCGGACGGACTCGACGCGCGTCATCACTTGCATGATTTGCAGTGAGTCCCAGGGAGGAGCCATTCCCGATATAGGCATTTCACAAACTCGGCATGGGCTCTCGCACCACAATGGCGACCCCGAGCAATTGCGGCGTTTGACTGAGACAGACACCTTTTTGGTCGAACAGTTCAGCTACTTTTTGGATCAACTCAAATCGCACCAGGAGGGTGATCATTCGTTGTTAGATACGACCCAAGTCCTTTGGGGAAGCGGTATGGCGTACGGACACAGTCACGGCAACGCGAATCTCCCAACGCTCCTCGCGGGTGGGCGTGCGCTTGGGATCAAGCATGGACAACACGTCGATTTTAACTTGCCAAAAATAGGCAGCTACAATGTCGCTGATGCCAACGGACACTATCGCATCTGTTCGCGGCCGGTGGATGACAACGCTCGGCTCAGCAATTTGTTGTTAACCATGTTGCAGCGCACCGACGTAAACACAGAACAGTTTCAAGACAGCGTTGGAACGATTTCGGAAATTGTGGCGTGATCAGATGCGCAAGACCCTATTCCTAGTCCCCCGAGCTGTTTTATGACGTTCCGATTCGCGGGATTTGCATTGAGTATTTTTATGGGGTTGGCGATTGGTGTTCGAGCCGACGATCCGATCCTCTTCCGCACGGACGAAAATCCGGACAAGAAGCTCCCGTGGTTTCAGTTGCAGGAGGGGCAATTCCCTCCCAAGAATTCCTCACACGCCATCTCAGGAGAACTTATTCAGCTCGATCACTTGGAACGTTCGTTTCGTTTGCGAGTGGATCGAAATGACAGTCAAGATCGCGGTATCTTTGACTTGCCATTGGATGCAACCATGCTGCCGTATGGCTCAATTTACTATCGAGGGGCTCCTGCTGCCCTACAAGACATTCCATTGGGAACTCATATGCATGGGTTGTTTTATTTGAAAGCAGCCGATGACCGGACTCCGCCACCCGTCGGTCCCAATGCGAGAGTCACACCGGACGTCCATTTTCGCCGATGTTTCCGTTTGGAGGACGATTTCAGCCATTTTGTTGGGCTTCGGCAATTGTGGCGAATCGACGCATTGGATCTCGGCAAGGGGAAGTTAACTGCGACGCTGAACAATCATGGCGAGTCGGTTGGACCCTCCAAAGTATTTGATTTGGTTTCGAGTACCCGAGTGTTTGTTGGAAAAGGATTTGGCACTCTCGGTTCGATTGAGGTTGGACAACTCGTGCAACTGAACCTCACCTGGGCTACTCTCTACGGGCCGGGCCGCATTCAAGAATTATGGTTGGATGAAGAGAGTCGGCAGATCGCTTCCTCACATCAATTGGAAGTGCACCGCAATCACATCCGCGAACGAGGGTTAGCCGGTTGGGTGACTCAGGTCGACGATGAAAAACAGCTCGTCACAATCGTCTTTTTTGGCGGGGTCGATGAAAGCCTGTTTCAGGAACTGAGCAAGATCAATGAGAGCCCAATCGGTTGGCCACTTGCAAAGGAGCCGGAAAATCAAAAGGCACCTAAAGGGACGATCGCCGTAGCGATTGAAAGTCTTATGACATACGACCCCGTCAATGATCGCAAAGGTGGGAATATTATAAGCATCGAGTCGATCGCCGCCGAGCCGGGAAGCAGCGGCGTTCGGATCCAAGTCAAGTGCGATATCATGCTGGAAGGATTTCGTCCTCGCCGCATCGTGCGATTCTATCCAGCCAGTTGGCGAGTTGTTGCGTTGCCTCGCGAGGAACAGTATTTCGGACGTGAATAGAGTTGATGATTAGGACGCCTCATGCACTACGCGAGGATCTCTTGGATGACTTGGCCGTGTACGTCGGTTAAGCGACGGTCGATGCCGTTGTGCCTCATCGTCAATCGTTCGTGATCGATCCCCAACAAATGAAAAAGCGTTGCGTGCAAATCGTAACCGTACGTCACATTCTCAACTGCTCGGTACGAAAACTCGTCGCTGCTCCCATGCGATACGCCTGGACGAATTCCCGCACCGGCCAACCATGTCACAAACGTTCCGCCATTGTGATCTCGTCCCAAACCATTCTGTGTGAAGGGCATTCGCCCAAACTCGGTGGTCCAAATGACGATCGTGTCGGACATCAAACCTCGCATCTTGAGATCCGTCAACAACGCTGCAATGGGCTGATCAACTTGCCGAGCGATAGGTGGAAGCTCTTTGGGAATGTTGCCGTGATTGTCCCAGTTGTTGGTTGGACCGCCCGGGCCGCTCCAGACTTGCACAAACCTCACGCCGCGTTCAATCAGTCGCCTCGCCGTCAAGCAGTTCTTGGAAAATGAACCATCGTGCCCACTCCGTTCCGTTCCGTAGGCTGTGTGCGTCTCCATGGATTCATCATTTAATTCGAACGCCTCGGGAGCGGCCAACTGCATCTTGGCAGCCAACTCGTACGATTCGATCCGGGCCACCAATCGGTTGTCTCCAGGCCTATCGTGCGCATGCTTGTTGTTGAGTTCTTGCAGCAATCTCAGTCCGTCGCGACTCGATTGATCTGTAACGAACTTCGAATTTGCGGCTGGCTTCAAGTCCGGGATAGGCGTCGATGACGATGGATGGATGACGACCCCTGCATGGTTTGCGGGCAAGAAGCCTGCGCCGAAATTTCCCATCCCGTTGTAGGGTAACCCGCGAGAATCGGGCAACACCACGAACGACGGGAGATTGTCTGTGATATGTCCCAATCCATAACTTGCCCAGGCACCGCAACTTGGAAAACCAGGCAATAAGAATCCGGTCGTTTGCAGATAACTCGCGGGACCATGCACATTGGTCTTAGAGGTCATCGCCATCAGGAAAGCCAAATCGTCAACATGCTTTGCCATGTGCGGAAAAACGTCGGTTACCCAACGACCGCACTGGCCGTGTCGCTTCCACGCGAACGGCGATCCCATCAAGGGGCCGGGCGTGCCGGTCGCGGTCGCCTTAATTCCAAAATCGACGGTCTCATCATGCCGCTTTTCCAACTGCGGCTTGAAGTCAAAGGTATCGACCTGACTCGTCCCGCCGTTCATGAATAATTGAATGACCCGCTTGGCTTTGGCTCTGTGATGCAATCCTCCATTCCAAGCCTCTTGAGACTCGGACCTCAAGGCAAGCGCATTGGGACTCATCATGGCAGCCAATGCCAGTCCGCCAAACCCACCCGCTGACTGGAGCACCATCTCGCGTCGTGATAGACTCCCATTCGACATCTCGATCCGCCTCAATCAACAAGTGGAAACGCACTGACAAACACCAGCACTAATTTTATTTTAGTTCGCAGCCTTGAATTGTGCGAGACTTGGGCTGGGCGTAGTGG
>JBEBHM010000846.1:0-3493 GCA_040080875.1 Pirellula sp. | reverse complement strand
AGGTCTGGCGGACCACGTCAAAGACTTCTTTCGAGACTAGATATTCGCCTCGGCGTTCCAGCAATTCTAGCAGAGCAAGGTTCGCAGCTGCCCTAAATGGCCGACGCATTTTTTTCCGCGAGTGTTTCAGAGATAAGCGGCCTCGTAAAATAGAACCGCTCTCCAATCTCGGGATCAGGGATCCAACCGAAATCGAAAGTGCCTGGAACATGCGGAAGACTTAGCTGACCGATCTTCGCTTCCATGATAAATCGTTTTCTCGATTGCATGGCTTCTTCGAACGTGAATCGCCGTGAATCCATTTTCGATTTTTCTTGCGCGACAATTTGCAAGTGTTCTTCGCAGAACTCAACATCTCTTTGAAGAATGGTGTCGTAACGGCGAGACCTTGAGTAAGGACCATCATGCGACCACATTCGCTCTTTGGCGGGCTCCACGTAACGGAATGCGTCGTAAACTGGCAGTTGTCCTTTAACGATTTCAGGATCAAGTTCCATTTCCGCTTTTTCCCACTGATGTACACGTTGACGTTACGCTGTTTCAGAAGCTTGCTCAAAGCTGTAAACATGAGAAATCATATCTCGAAAACAGCCGATACTTCAGGAGAACCGTAAGTTGCACCACCCGCCATCACGCGTAGATTTTCCCTTGGATCATAGGTGGCCTTACAGTGCATGTGACCGCAGAGGACGGAGAAATGCGTTGACGGATTGCGCTCGGCAACTCGAATGATTGCATCACCGACCGCTTTGCTCACACTGCGTGATGCCTCTTGAGCATCAACCATTCTTCCGTTCAAGAATGCAACTTGGCGAAACGGCGGAAAATGAGTGAGTACGAATACGCGCTTGTATCGCTCCGCGGCAGAGACCATGTTCAATTCAATATGGTTCGCTGCTTCGTCGGCCAATCTCTTTAGTATTGGCCAACGTTCAAAATCTGGGTCAGGTCCATTCGCTCGTAGCTCCTTGATGTACTTAAAATCGTTAAAGAAATTTTGCTTGCCGTCGCAACCATAGTCTCCATCGCGCCCGTCGGTCCAGCCATCGTGCCCGACTAACCCAACTTCCGAAGTCAACTCAATTGGGCCACTCGCAGTCAGATACTTGAGCAATGGATGCTTTCCACACACGCTGTCTACGATTCCTCGCATTTCTGCGATCGATGACCGGTAAAAATCGTGATTTCCCAAAACGAAATAGATCGGAACGCTCCAACGTTTTGCCAAGTCTTCGAGAAAGCCGACCGTCTCGGGTGCTTCGCCGATATCTCCAGTAATGAAGACGCCATCAGGAGCATGGGCGGAAACTAAATCGATAAATGCAAAATACTCCGCGTCAAAGACACCCGACTTTGGATCGCGTAGAAATACCAAATGAATGTCTGTAAGCCAAACGATTTTCATGTTGAGCCGTTATCTATTTCGATTCCGTGATTTGAAGGAATCCCAGCAAGGCGTTGGCTTGTGCTTGGCTATGCTCGCCCACTCTTATTTCCTTGCCTGTTTCGCGATCGTGTCTGATCAACGCTGCTCCAATTGCTACCGCCGTTCGAGCCAGTGGCGATCCCCACGGATCGCTTGATACAGACACCCATTGGGGTGGCCAAAGTTTCGAGCCAGCCAGCGTATCGGCTTGCAGCGAGTTCCATAACATTTGATCGATCGGTTCTCCCCTTATGCGCTGCTCGTGCAACTCTCGAAGCTTGGCATGCAGCTCGTATTGCCAATCGAACCGCAATGTCTTCAGCGAGCTGTCAAGCAACCAGATGGCAAATTGGCTGATGATCAAGGGACATCGTTCGGGGGCAACGCGATCAATCAAATCCATGGGAAACGAACGATACAAAATGGCTAACCGGCGCAACGTTTCTCGATCGGCTTCAAAATCGTTTGTCACTCTTCATCCTCATCTTCGCCATCACGATTCTGTTTTGCAAGTTCCTGCACGAATCGCAAGACGCTTTCGAATTCTTCTTCGCTTTCAATGGCAACGAATTTAGTTTCGTCATCGGCCGACTTCATTCGCACAATGACCAGCGTCTCGTCCTCGGACTTCAGAAGCATTGCGTACTGGTTTCCACAAAACTCAAAGATGTCGAGAATCGAACACCGAATCTTGGAACCATCGGCACCGTCGACGATTACTTCAGTCACAAGTAAACTGCCTTTCATCTTAGTGCCGCGAGGCCTTCATGAGGTATGAGCCCGCGGCCATCAACGCAACGCCGACTACCAAAATTCCCTTTCGGCTGTCTCCCGGATCGGAGCCAGTGTCGGCGATGGTTGCTAGTCGTTGCTTGTCAGAGTGTGTCGGGTGAAAATAGGATCGGTCGATCCAGTAACCAAATACTCCAAGGCTCGCAACAATGAGTAAGACACCAAAACTTTTTTTCATTTTTCACCTTTGATGCTCAGACCAGTAGACTCGTGTTCCTTTGAAATACAACCTTTCTCACTATAGTCTCGGCGATCTGCATGGCTTTCGCCAGAAACCGCTGTCGACGTTTCGAACAAGCCTACAGGAAGTAAACGGGGTCCCGCCGTATCGACTTTAGGGTTAGGAGATCGAGTTGTGCCTAGCCAAATCTGTTTAGAATTCGGTTGCTGCCTCTTGAACGTTTCCATGATCTCAATTCGCCTTTGCGTGTCTGCGTTCAATTTCCCGATGATCACTTCTAGTTCTGGGTCCACTGCAGGTTTTGGTTCTTTTGCCCGACGATGCCATGCCAAGCACACGCAGGCACCGAGAATGAGAAATATACAGTACCGTAGATGCATCATAATACTCTTCAATTGGGCGCGAAACACACTTCAGGAGACTTGGACAAAAGTCGAATTTCGCCGCTGTGAAATTCATCGAGAGTCTACGATTAATCGGACAGGAATTTCGAGAACTATTCTCCGCCGTGCAATATTCTCCAGGCAATTTCGTTGGCATCGTGAGTTTTGCCGCGATTGTCTTTGGTCCACGAGTCGACGACGATTCCGTCCTCGATGTCTAGGAATAGTTCCGTTTCGTAGACGGATCCAAATTCCAAATGAACATATTCAAGCAGTTCGCCTTGAGGAACGCGAAGCAAACCCGTGAACCAGTCGGCGAAGATAGGTTCAGAAGTAGCAACCCCATAACTCCCTTTCAGCGCAAGGAGATAGAGCCGCCCGTCTTTGATTTCCCAGGTTCCTCGATACCGGCGCCAACAAGCCGTCGAACATAAAATGCGGTGGCTATCATCGTCATCATGATCCCATGACGTCGCTGCAACGATCAGCGGATGATCGGAGGGCACGGTTGGGCATGATGCCATCGTTGTTCGTTCGCCATTGAGAATCAAGTTTTCATGAATTTGAGCCGTCATTGGAGAATGCCTCGATCTGTTTAGGTTTAAACGCAAATGAATGTGACGACGATTGAGTCACTGCCTCGCTTCTGCCAAGCAGTTCCCTTCGAATGCGATAAAGGATTTCTATAAACCGGCGAGCGGGCAAGCTCGT
>JBEBHM010000845.1:0-3502 GCA_040080875.1 Pirellula sp. | reverse complement strand
GATAGAAACGTATTTCTGAACTGAAAAAGCCGACAATACGTTGCAGACGTTTCAACCTAACAAATCTCCACGGACGGAGCTGTTGGATAGTATGGCTAGCATTCAAACGAAAAAGTCGTCGAGTGTTCTAGGCTCGCTCTTGGATCGATTGACGGAACGCTTGCCCGACGAAGTTTCCGAAGCAACACTCGAACGAGGCGAAATGCCACTCGCAGATTTGGAGGAGTCAATCTATCGAGACCTTTGTTGGCTTGTACAGTCGACGTCCCTCGAAACGACCACCGAGTTGTCACGTTGGCCCAACGTGCGACGAAGCGTCTTGAACTACGGAATCCCGGTTTTTGCGGGCAAGGTCTTGGGGAATGCAGAGCTTGGTCAAATTGAGGCTTCGCTGAAGCGATCCATCGAACTTTTCGAACCTCGCTTGCAGAGTGACTCACTCACCGTCAATGCCGTTTCATCTCTCGGCGAATTTGATCACCGGACCATTCGCATTCAGATCGTTGGTGAATGCGTGGACCACCATGGTACCTGTTCGGTTGCGATCCAAGTCTGTATTGACCTGGATACGGGTCGGCTCCAAGTCCTAGGTTTTGAATAGGAACACCGTCGCATGGATGCAGTTTTCCTTGACCACTATGATCGAGAGTTAGCCTATCTCCGTGAGATGGGAAGCGAGTTTGCCGCAAAGTATCCTCGCTTGGCAGGTCGGCTTGGACTGGACGAGTTTCAATGCAGTGATCCGTTTGTCGAACGGTTGCTTGAGGGCTTTGCATTCATGTCAGCCAGAATTCAACGTCGACTGGACGCAGAATTCCCGCAGTTGACCCGCTCGATTCTCGACTCCATATTCCCGGACTACACCCGTCCTATTCCTTCGGCTGGAATATTTCAGTTGAACCCAGCACACGACGAAGGTTCGCTGATTGAAGGATTTTTGGTTCCCAAAGGATCCCGTCTTCACGCAGAGCCTGCTCCCGGACAACAAACGGGTTGTCGATTTGATACGGTAAACGATATCCACTTGTGGCCTATACGCGTCGCGCATTTTGGATACTTGTCTCGCGACACGACCTCGACGTTGCAGATGCCTCGCGCATTGTTTAAAAGCGACATTCGAGGCGTTCTCCATCTTGTCCTAGAAACGACCGCATCGGTCCCGTTTAGCGCGCTCAAGATGGATCAGCTGAGATTGCATTTTCGAGGTGGCGAAATTGCAAACCAGATTTACGAGGTACTGATCGCTCATTCCAACGTGTTCGCCATCACGGGTGGTTCCAATGTAAGACGACCGACCGTGGATAGCTGGTCCATGATGGAACAAAGTCAAGTAGCACCGGTAGGTTTTGAACCTCAGGCAGCGCTGACGCCAGGCGATTGCCGTTCATTTTCTGGATACCGGCTGGTTCAAGACTATTTTATTCTGCCGGAGAAATTCTTGTTTGTCGATCTGCACGGACTGCAGCACGCGATCTCGCGAATCGATGGCAATCAGCTGCACCTCGTGTTTGGTATCGCACAGGTTCCTGGACGATTGTTAGAGCGAACATCGACAGAGCACGTTGCGTTGCATTGTGTACCTGCTGTCAATTTATTTCAACGCAGAGCCGACCGAATCCATCTTGATCATTCTCAGCATGAGCATCAATTAGTATGCGATCGAAGCCGACCACTGGACTTCGAGGTTTGGTCCGTCGAACGCATGGCGGCACACCGCGCGGCATCAAGCCTCGAAACAGCCTGTTTGCCGTTGTATGCACCACCCACCCAAACATCCAATGTTCCACAGTCGTCGCTCTATTATTGCCTTGAACGCAGACCTCGCGTTCAGAGCGACCCAAACACGCGTGGTGCACGCAGTGCGTATGCGGGTACCGAGGTCTACATTGGTCTGACGGACTCGCACGAGACCATTCGTCGTCAAGACTTTCAACAGTTGTCGTCCCAGGTTTATTGCACCAATCGAGATCTGCCGTTCCTGACACCCGAGCGAGGTTGGCGAACAGCTTTTCGATTCGAAGCCGCAGGACCGATCGCGAATGTCCTTTGTCTAAACGGTCCGACATCACCTCGTCCGTCACTTGTAACCGATGACGGCGAAACGGCATGGAGACTGGTAAGTCATCTAACTCCGAACTATTTGACCCTTACGGATTCGGAAAACGGAGGGGCAGCAATGCTTCGCGAGCTATTGCAACTCTACTGTTTGCCGGAACATCATTCGCAACTCCGACAAATCGAGGGCTTGCAACATGTGAAGCAGCGTCCCGTCGTTCGTCGTATCCCAATGGCAGGCCCGATCACATTTGCACGCGGTCTGGAAATCGAACTGCAATGCGACGAAGAGGCGTTCGAGGGTAGCGGTGCGTTCTTGCTTGCATCCGTGCTTGAACAGTTCTTTGCAAGATTTGTTTGCTTGAACAGTTTTGCCGAGACTCACTTGATTTCTAGCAAACGCGGGAGCATTCACCGCTGGCCACCTAGGAGTGGAATGATCCCATTGCTCTGAGGAGTGCGAAACGTGAATCCAATAAAATGAACGTAGTTACCAATGAATCCATAAACGAATTGCAACCGCTCATCAAGCGTCCGCAGGCATATTCCTTCTTTCAGGCGTTAAGAGAGATCGAGGTCGCACATCCCGATTTGCCGAGGATTGGACACGCTGCAAGCCCACGACACGAAGCGTTCCGAATTGGGCAGCCAGCGGATTTGGGGTTTGCGCCCTCCACCATCGACTCAGTGGTGAACCAAGGTGACAGGCACCTTTCGATTGAACAGCGGTTTTTCGGATTGCTTGGCCCATCTGGTCCGCTGCCAATACATTTGACCGAGATTGTTCGCAATCGCAACCGGCATGCAAGTGACGATACGCTTCAAAGCTTCTTGGATATTTTTCATCATAGGATGGCTGTGTTGTTCTATCGAGCGTGGAGTAGTGCTCGCCCGACAACTCAACGAGATCGACCAAGCCAGGATCGGTTTGCCATCTACATCAGCGCGTTGGCTGGTTTGGGATTGAGAAATGCCAGACACAGAGATGCTTGGCAAGACGACTCCAAGCAGTATTTCGCCGGTCACCTCGCATCCTCGCGGCGCAATGCCGAAGGGCTACAATCGATCCTGGGAGAGCTAATCGCGGCACCTGTTTCGATCAAGCCGTTCTCGCTGCGATGGCTTACCCTCGCCAACTCGGATACAACCCGAATTGGCGTTGCCAAAAATTCACTCGCGGGGCATACCAATTGTTTGGGAAAGACTGCAGTTCTCGGTCGCCGTGTGGCGGATCGGCAAAGCCAATTTGACGTTGAGATCGGACCCGTCACTTACGATACCTACGAAAAATTATTACCTGGCGCTCCCCAACGCGACGTTGTTCAAGCGGTCGTGCGCAACTATTCAGGGCAAAGCATGGATGGTTGCTTTCGACCTCTTCTTAGAAAAGATCAAGTGCCTCGCGTCAAATTGGGTACACTCGGACGGCTTGGCCGCAACGCATGGT
>JBEBHM010000165.1:0-13106 GCA_040080875.1 Pirellula sp. | reverse complement strand
CAATGTTTCGTTGAATTCATTTCGCTCGCAAACCCACCCTGCGATCGCGTTCACGAGCGAGTCCTCACAGCTTAAGGAACAGAAGAATGTTGTATCGAAATTGGGCTTTAGCGCTGACACTATCAGCTGCAATCCCGTCGGCTTGCCTTCAGGCTGATAGCAGCCTCAAGGAAGGCACGCCCGACATCAAACATGCGGGCGCTCTTGCGTTTGCTCCCCATGGAATTCTCTTGGTTGGAGATACACTCAACGCTGCCGTTTATGCTATCGATACGGGGGATTCGCAATCTGTTGCCGAGACCAAGTCCGTGAACATCGACAAGGTCAATGAAAAAATCGCTGCGATGATCGGCATCGGTGCCGAGGAAACAGCCATCAATGACATGACCGTCAATCCGCTGAGCGGCAACCTTTATCTTTCCGTTTCCCGCGGTAAGGGTCCAGATGCAACGCCTTTGATTTTCAAAGCGGATTCCAAAGGCAACTTGTCCGAAGTCAGCCTCAAGAAAGTAAAATTTAGCAAGGCTGCGTTTACCAATGCACCCGAATCGAAGGCAGGTGCCCGCAACCCGCGAATGAGCGCGATCACCGACATTCAGTTCAATCAAGGTAAAGTCATCGTTGCAGGTTTATCGAACGAAGAATTCGCATCGAAGTTGCGATTGTTGAATTACCCATTCGATGGCAGCGAACAATCGACAAGCATCGAAGTGTATCACGGGGCTCATGGCAAATTGGAAACCAACTCTCCAGTAAGAACGTTTGTTACTTACGATAATGCGGTGCTTGCGGCCTACACTTGCACTCCTCTGGTGAACATTCCTGTTGACGACCTCAAGGGTAAGAAGATCACCGGAAAGACGATTGCCGAGTTGGGAAACATGAACAACCCGCTCGACATGATCGTCTACAAGAAGGGTGATCAAGATTATCTGCTGATGGCCAATACCGCTCGAGGAGTCATGAAGCTGAAGCTGAGCAAGAAGGACATCAACGATGTTAAAGCCATCGATTCGAAAATTGCCACCACAGCCGGTCTGTCGTATGAGACCATTGCTGACCTCAAGGGTGTTGTCCAGTTGGACAAACTGAATGCTAGCCATGCAGTCCTACTCGTGACCAATGCAGGCGCGCAAGACATCCGAACGATCGACTTACCGTAGTCGATTGTCGAAACGCAAAAACTCCTGCTGAGCTTCGTGCATTGTGCCTAAGAATTGGGTACATCAGTCGGAACGCACTAGTGCCAGAAACCGGATGATTCTTCCGGTTTCTGGAATTGAGCCTGAGGCGCTAGGAGGTCGTCCCACTTTTGAATCAACGTTTTCTTTGATTGTGTGTTGAGCCTGAGGCTGGGCTGTTAAAAATAAGCTATTGCAGCAACTATCGCTTGCGCAGCTTTTGTTCCGCAAAAGACCCCGGCGGCCTTGTGCCGCTTGGTGAACAAGGTTCGTATGCTAGAAGAAGAGATCGGTCGATTCGAGAGACCCCCGTGACCTCGCGTCACGGGTGAATCAGGTTCATTTAGCTAACGAACCTTGCGTTCCAGTCGGACAAGCCGACTGGGGACGAGTTGAGCCGAGTTGAACGCTTCTAGCTGTTAGCCTCGTGCACCAGTTGGACAAGCCAACTGGGGGAAAGACAAAATTTGTGGAATAAAAACAACTTGTCGACATCCTGTGTCAATACCGAATTTTTAACACCCCAGCCTCAGGCTCAGTGAAGCCACTGACTTGTCGTATTGGAGTCACGCCGCTGAGGTATCTTTAACTTGATCGGAGCAGTGGTTTGTTCGCAATAATTCAGCATAACGTTTGCCCCGTAGCAATTGCCGTAGCTGTTGGGCTATTTTCGGCTCGCGCAATCGGTGATGACGCGCAGGGCTTGCTCTCGGTACACAAGCAACCTGTGGCCACGACGGGTATGCAAGTTGAGCTTCGCCAGTCCGACGACGCAGCGGAATTCGTTTTGCTGGGTGCGAAATCACTGGATGCCTTGCAAAAATTGGATCATGACGCATTGATCCAACGATTCGCAGTGCGAGTTTATTCACCTGACGAGTCCGTGCCCAAGCCGCCGCTGCTTGGAACTTTTAAGGTGGATCAATCGGAATTCAAATTCATCAGTCGTTTTCCTTTGAGCCCCAACGTTCAATATCAAGTGGACTTGGGACCGTTGTTGGATGCTGATTTCAAGCCGATCAAATTGCTGTTCACGCCTCGTCCCAAAGTGGGAATTGTTCCGGCGACGGTCGTGGGTATCTACCCATCCTCCAACGTATTGCCTGAGAATACGCTCAAATTCTATATCCATTTTTCGGCACCGATGAGCCGAGGAGAAGCATACGAACGCATTCACTTGATCGAGGGCGACAAAGAAGTGGAGGCCCCTTTCTTGGAACTTGGCGAGGAGTTGTGGGATGCCGATCAGATGCGATTTACCTTGTTCATTCACCCAGGCAGAATCAAACGCGGCGTGAAGCCACGCGAAGACATCGGCCTGCCGATGACCGACGGCAAAGAGTACTCGTTGGTGATCGATCGCGATTGGAAGAGTGCCGACAGGTTGCCGCTCACGTCGCGATTCGTCAAAACATTTCGAACCACGGCTTCGGACGAGATTCAACCTGACCCTACGCAATGGAAAATAGGGACGCCTAAAGCGGGCACGATGCAACCTATTACTTTGACTTTCAATGAACCGTTAGATCATGCAATGCTCAGTCGTGTTTTGACTGTGCAAGGCGTCGTTGGGAATCGAATACCTGGCACGGTCGAGGTGAACAAAAATGAAACCGTCTGGCAGTTCACGCCTAACAAGGCATGGGAAAAGCAAGCGTACTACGTTGCAGTTGCATCGAATCTTGAAGATTTGGCCGGGAACAGCATCGCTCGTCCATTTGAAAGCAAATTGGGGGCAGAAACGGACAGCCCAAAATCTGTTGAGATGATAGCGATCGAGTTCGCCCCCGAATGATGAAACAACTTTTTTTCTTGCTGATTTGGATTAGCTGGGGTGCGTTGATGTGTTCCTTTTGCATCCCTGCTGTGAGTTCAAACGTGGCGACGGAAAGTGCAACCGGCAAAACGTTGCTGGGCTGGCAGTTCATGCTACATTCGTTTCTTCTCGCGATCAACCCGATCGGTTTGCTGTTTGAACCGCGATGGCTCGCGTTGATTGCATTTCCATTCTTTAATTTGCTCGCGTTCGTGTCGCCGTGGCTGCTTCGTTTTCAAGCAGATCGAGGATGGCATTTATGGTTTTGGATGTTTTTGGGAGGCAGTCTTCCATGGATGGCTCCATGGAGTGTGATGGGCCATCCTCTCTTCGGTTTCTATCTTTGGAACGCCTCGTATTTTGGACTTGGGCTCGGCTCGGTATTGATTGCAATGATCTCGGAACAAGAGCTACGAAAGCCGACGCTATTTACCAAGACCAATGAGGGTATCTGGCGTTTCCGTAGTGACAAAACTCTCTAGTGCTCTGTCCAGATTCGTTTTTTGGGTTGAGCCGCGGGCGCTAGCCGCGTTTTCAATCGCAAATCATTGTATCGCAGCTAGCGCTTGCGGCTCAAGACAACCCCAATTATCAATCTGGACGGGGTTAATCTGGAAGTTTGGGGGAGAGTGTCTTGCTGGTCACCGAATCGATAGGATAGACAGCTTGATTTTTTTCAAGCGCATCGACCAAGCCCTGCATCATCTTTTTTAAGACGATCGGTTCGGTTTTGGCGAGATCATTTTGCTCAAACGGATCAAGTCGCAATTGAAACAACTGGTATCGTTCCCCATCGGATTGCTTGCCCGGAGCATAGTGGTAGACCACTTTCCAATCTCCGTCGCGAAAGCTTGTAAAGTATTCGCTACGATGCGGGGAGTGTGGATAGTGCATCAAGAAAGTCTGCGGGCGACTCGCGTCGCTTTGGCCAGAAAGCAAGGTGTCGAGGGAAGTGCCGTCTACTGCATGGTTTGATGGGGAGCGAACATCCGCCAGCTTAAGAATGGTTGGAAAAAGATCGAACACGGCGGCTTGTTGCGATTGGATTTTTCCAGCCGGAATGGGCAGTTTGGATTGATGCAGGTTGGTGGAATTGCGCTTGGCCCATGCCGCGATGAACGGCACCCGCATGCCACCTTCGTAGTGTGAACCTTTGCGACCGCGTAGGGGTGCGGCACATGCCACGGCGTGTTCATGCCCGAGGGGCGCATCGCTCCCGTTGTCACCTAGAAACAAGACCAGCGTATTGTCAGCAATTTGTAAGGAATCCAAGTGGTCTAAAATGTCGCCCAGCGATTTGTCCATGCCTTCGACCAACGAAGCAAATGCTTGCCAGTTCTTAGGCCGATCCGAATTCGCGTAATGTTCTATGAACCTGGGATCTGCGTTGAACGGAGCATGGACAGCGTAGTGAGGAAAGTACAGGAAGAACGGTTTCTTGTCCTGCACCGCATTCGATACGAGTGATTTCGCTTCTTGCGTGAGCGCCTCGGTTAGAAAGGTATCGGAACCAAAGTACTTTTCGAGATGCGGCACGCCGTTGCGGCGGTTGTCGGTTTCATTCCCGTACTTTTGCTTGGCGTAGTAGCTGCCGGGCGCTCCGATGGAACAGCCGCCAATATTCGCGTCAAAACCCAAATTGGTTGGATCGGAACCCTCGGAATCACGCGGTCCGAAATGACCCTTACCAACGTGCATCGTTCGATATCCATTGCTCTGGAGCAATTTCGCGAGCGTTACGCTCGATTTGTTTAGCCCCTTCCAATTCCAATTCAACGGGGCGTCGGGGCCTCCGTTGTTCTTGTCCGGGTTAATCCAGTTGGTCGTGCGGTGCCGGGCCGCGTTTTGTCCGGTCATGAGCGAAATGCGAGTTGGGGAGCAAACACTCATGGCGCAGAATTGATTGAAACGAATGCCTTTCGATGCCAAACGCTCCATGTTTGGGGTTCGATAGGCATCGTTGAGTGGATAGCGGATTGGTTTTCCTTGTTGGTCCGTCAAAAAAGGGACCGACGTATCCATGATGCCCATGTCATCGATGAGAAAGAGAACAATGTTTGGCTTGTCGACCTGCCCCATGGCAATCGAATTACAAAACAACACAAGAATCATCAAGCAAATTGATCGATGCATATTTCGGTTACCTATGGTTCTGCAAGAATGGATTGCTAGGCGATCGGCGGAATGAGACATACCTTTCTTCGTAGCGGAAGCCCGCAAGAATTCCTTGAGTTCTGAATTCTAGCGAATTCCGCTCCGGTAAATTCATTTCTGTCGATCGCCTTATTGCTGGCTGGGGCGTGGGTTGTTGTGCCAGTGTCCCGTGGAATCTTTGCCGCGAACTTGAACGCCCTTTTCGTTCCACTGCATTTCGGCACGGACGCTGGCGGCGCAATATCGCAAGGTCAGACCGCAACGTCGACGAGATGAGTTGTTAGCTTCCGATCCGTGAAGCAGCAAATCGCTATGCATCGAGACTTGGCCTGCCCTTAGTTCGTCGAATACGACTGCGCCGTACTGCTCTGCATTGTCGACGGCCTGGCTAAGCACGTTATGGTCAGCTGAGTCGCTAGGGCGATACGTCAAGTGTCCGAAATGATGAGAGCCGGACACAAATTTCATGCAAGCGTTCTCAATATTCGCATCGTCGACAGCCAGCCAAACCGTGACCGCTTTAGACGGCGAGAGGGGCCAATAGCTTGCATCTTGATGCCAAGCAACGGCTTTGCCGTCGCGTGGCATCTTGCAGAAAAAATGGGAGCCCCAGGCAATCACGTCGTCGCCGAATAAATCAGAAACATAGTCGACGATGCGTGGCTCGGTCAGGATGTCGTACACGGGTCCATACTTCAAATGGGCAGAGGAAATGGAATAGCTATTACCGCCCTCCGCAATTACGCGAGCGAGCAGGTCGTCAAAGTAGTTTCGAATACCAGCGATTTCATCGGAACTATAAACATCCAGCGGGGCGATGAAGCCTTGCGCGTTGTAGTGCTCAATTTGCGAAAGGGTCAATCGTTTGGGCGATCGATTTTCGACTGGGTAGAATTTGAGGTCGCGTTGGAGAGCCGCCAAATCAGATTCCGTTGGTACCGCTGCAAATTTCGTCATGGGAATTGAAACGTTAGAGTAGAGCAATTGTCGCAATTGCTCGGGAGTGGATTGACGACTGGAATTGCCCCAGCATTGTTCCAGTTGCTCCGGAAACGACTGGGACAATCGTTGTACACTAGAGGGGTGATTATAAAAAAATCCATCGATTGCAGGCAATCGATGGATTTCGAAATGAGAACGAATTAGCCAAACAAGCGTTAGACGGTAACCGTTTCTTTGATTTTCTGGAGGAAGTGATCTCCTCCGGCCTTGCTGAATTCTTTCACAGCTTTCTCGGCCTTCTTCAAATCTTCGTATTCAAAGACAGCGACTCTTTTGAGACTTTGATTAAATACGCCCCAATAGAGCTTGATTCGAGGTTCGGCGACGACTTTTCTCGTCCGCTTGACCTTGGGTTCAGCGGGTGGCGCATTCGGGTCGACTTCCGTGACGGCCTTCTTCTTGCGTGGCGTTTTTGCAACAGTTGCCATGGACAATGACTCCAGGTAGTAATGGAAGAAAGCAGTTTTGGCACGTGCCAATGACGAAGGAAGCGTTACGCTAAGTGGGAGGAGATGGTACGGCGGGGCGCATCCTTTCGAAAAAACTTAAGCATGGATTATAAACGAATTTTCGTTCGGGCTGCACCACTCCCTCAAAAGATGTCGGAAATAATTTGTGATTCTGCGTTAAGTTGGCAAAGCAAGAACGATCGCGGCCGAAAAATCCACGTGAGGGCACTAGAGCGACTCTTGCTACGCATGAGAAATAACGGCCAAATCTGCTGCCCAAGCCTCGATTAACGACGCCGGGCTAACCATTCGGTCCAGGTGTTCCCTCGCCTCAATGCATCGCCGAATAGCCAACACGAACGATTCGTCACCCAAATCCATCAGCCGACCGAACGCATTGGTTGAAGGTACCAATCCCATTCCAAGTTTCGCACGCATGGCTGACCGATAGAATTGCATGGCGAAATCGAGGATGATTTTCAGGCGTTCTCTTCGAGGCTGGGACTCGGTACCCACCGACTCCATATGGCCCTGAACTGCTTTTGCAAGCTTTGCAAAATCCATCGGGGATTGCACTAGGTGTTGAAATAGTTCATCGCGAAACTGGCTCAGCTCTTCATTCGCCAAATTAGCAATAGAAGCGATCGAGCCATTGGCTTGCTCGGCAAGTCTTTGAGCATGCGCCGGATCGTTGGAGATACCTTGACGGACGATGAGTTGTGACAAATCCGATTCGCTCAGCGGTTGGAATCGAGTCAATTGGCAGCGTGATCGGATTGTTGGCAGCTGCCTTTGGATGCTGGCGCTGATCAAGAAAATAAGCGATCCAGCTGGCGGTTCCTCGAGGGTCTTGAGCAGGCAATTGGCTCCCTCTTCGTTAATCGTATCCGCGTCGTCGATAATCGCGATTTTCCGTCGACCTGAATAAGGGCGCATGCGCAGCTCATAACAAAGCCCTTCACGCATTCGCAGTTCCCCCTCACCCACAAGCTGTTCCATCAAAAGCCCTGTCTTTTCTGGGCGTCTGGCGACCTCGAGCAAGTCCGGGTGGGTGCTTGCGTCGATCTGGGCGCAAGCTTCGCAGGCGCAACAAGGAGCAAAATCGGCGGGCTCTGAACCTGTGCAAAGCATCGTCTTGGCGACCAAACGAGCAAAGGTACGTTTGCCGATCCCGTCCGGGCCAGCCATCAAAAACGTACTTGCCAGCCGATTGCTTCGAACTGCATTGCGAAACCAAACGAGTTGCTGATGATGGCCTAGGAGGCCATTCCAATCCTTGGGGCTTACGTAAGTTGCATTCATAGCGACAGCGGCGTGGACAAGATGATCAACTACGGAAAATTAAGGGGCAAAGATCGGGGGAAGTTTCAATCGCAAGCCCTGGACCGTAATCCAGCCTAACACATCTTGCTGAACGAACTTACGTTGTTGATCAGCTTCGATTAGCTTGGCGATCGACGGGCGTTCGAAATCGGTGCGATACCAATCCGACTTGCCGGTGGATTCGGCGATTTGAAGTTCCAAATTGCGTGCTGTCACAGACTGATAATCGAACTGGCTCGTTGCATAGAATTCCGCAATCGACTCTTTCCAAGCTTTCTCGGCCGGCGAGTTCGGTGGATGCTGCAACATATTAGAGGCTCGTTCGTATCTTTCCTTTAATTCCATCGATGCCCTTGGCCACAGAGAACGTACTGCCTCCAGTCGACTCATGACGATTTGAAACCTTACCGCCACGGAGAACATCAACAAACCGGTGACGACAAGCAAGGGCACGAACACCAACACGAACACGCGGCCTGGGATGCGTTTTCGTGTTAGATGTTGAGGCTCGTTCCCCACATTCCCATTCACGCAGTTGATCCGCCGTGAATGGTGTAGTTTTCGAGCATCTTGGACTCTTCGGCAACGTTGCTGCCGTCCGGCGTATCCTCGGATTTAACGTCGAACCACGATTCATCAAACTTGACGTAACCAGCTTCCCCTCGCATTCCGCGCTTCATTGCGACGTTGGTTGTCAGTGCGATGACAGCATCCGCCATGGCGACTTCGGGGTAGCATTTGGGGCGGTTTGCGGGATCGGGATTTCGGATGCAATAGGCCCAGTGTTCGATTTCCTCGGTATATCCTCGGCTGACCGGGCCAGCCGCCGATGCAGCTTTAGCGATCGGAGCTGCCGCGCCACCGCTGGCTTGCGTGTCCAGTGCGTATCCACCCTTGTTGGCTTTTACGCCTGCGGATGCCGAAGTATCCGAACCAGCGTACAGCATGACCTCTTGTTCTTTGTCAATGACCATGGTTCCTTTGGTTCCCATGACCACTTCTCCGTACCCACCAAAGCCGTTTCCGTTGATCGATGAGTACGTGACGACAATTTTCTTGTTGGGGTCTTCTGGGTAGCCAAGTATCTTCTTGACGTTGGGAATTCGGTAACCTGCATCGAACTTCTCGTCGTACTCTGGTCCTGGGAATTCGAACGAACAATAGACGTGGTCATCGGCGTCCCGATCATTTGGGAAAATGTGCCTTCCTCCGACAGCATGCACGGTCAATGGGTGGGCCTTTTTGCCGTCTGAACGCAAGGCGCTGCAGAAGATCGTAGCGGCGTCCAGTTGGTGGCTACCAAGTTCCGCCATCAGTCCTCCCCCGGTTCGATCAAAGATTCGCCAACGAACGAGTTCTTCCATTGCGGATCGCATGCGGTCGCCCATTTGGCGTTCGATATAACCAAATTTGGCAGCGTCCACTTTGTCCTCGAGCCAAGCTTTCCACTGGGCGATTTTTCTAATCATCGCATCTTTTTCTGCTGGGCTAGCCGTTAATAATTCTTTTTCAAATTTCGCGAGATCGGTGACCACTGAACTTGGCTTGCCATCTGCGGTGGGTTCGGTGGGTAGTGGCGGTTGCCACGAATCACGACCGGGAAGGTTTCCACGGTGCCATTGAGCTCGAATGTGGTGCAATTGCCCGAGCATACCCCAGCGGAGCAAATGAACCGCGTTGTCATAGAGAACGCTATAGTGCCGTTGGTGGCCGGTAGCGCAATGGATTGGGTTGCCGTTTGGGTCGCTCTTGGAAGCGGCTACTCTTGCCATGACCTTGCACTGTGCCACATTGTGAGCCATCAATTTTTCGGTTAGCACGTGCTTTCCCCGCATCATGGCTTGGACAGCGATGGGTGCGTGCAAATGCAATGGCAACGCGATAATCACGGCTTCGATGGACTTGTCGTCAAGCAGAGCTTGAATCCCGCCGTTCTTTGAGTCGTAGACCTTGACTGCCTTGGTCGCTTCGGCTTCGCTCGAGTATTTGTATTGCCTAATCAAGCCAGGGCGAGCTGCTGCTGCAGTCGCATCTCCGTGAAAAGCGCGATAGATGCTATAGGGTCGAATTTCGGCGATCGCGACCACTTGTACATAATCCGGGGTACAGCCTCCGATCAGAACGTTTCCTTCGTCGCCCGTGCCAATGATACCGACGCGAACAGGGTCCTTGATTTTCTGATAGCCAAAATACATGGCACCGAGTCCGCCACCAGACACCGCGCCAGCCCCCACAACGCCTTGCAAGAATTCACGCCGCGTAAATCCTACGGCCTCATAGTAGTTGTTCGTACCGGTGGTTCGTTCGTCTGCACTTAACGGGTTCAATTGAGCTGTTCCTAGCGAAGGATGGATAGTGCGTTAATGGAAAAAAGGATGGAAATTAATCTGTGCAAAACAGGCATTGATTATTTTAGGGTCTCAGCGTCGTCTTTCAATGAGAACCTTGCTGTTGCGATTCCAGAAGCTCCAAGGGAGATAATCTAGACCGGCGTATCGACCTGCGTCAGCAAAAGCGAGTAAGAAGCATCCAACCATTTCAATCGCTTGGTAATACGTGGGTTGAGAGCCTGGCCAACCAGGAAACTGAGTCAACACAACGGATGCCAAAAAGACACCGGCTGCAAGTCCCGCTAGAGGTGTGAGCAACCCTACGATTAACAAGATCCCGACGCACATATCGAATATGGGAATGATCTTGTCGATCGTTTTGACATCGATCGCAGGTGAATCGGGCAGCTTGAATGCGGCATGCCGACGTTGTGTTTCGCCGACTTGAGATGTGGTCGCAATCGCGTTGATTGCTGACTCGAATTCCGAATTGACCCGATCGATGTCGCTCAACACGGGGCGTCCGAGCGCTCGCCATTTCGTTTCGATGTCGTCGCGTTGTTTGCGCATGGAGGCGACGTTCGTTCGCATTTCGTCCTTCTCATTGCTTAACACCCGTGGCAAACCCTGCTTGTACTCGTCGATCTGAGGTTTCCAACCCTTGTATACGTCTGCCAGTTCCTTTCGATATTGCTCGGAGACCTTGGCCGCGTCCGCTTTTTGTTCGTCGGTAAACTGGAATATTTCGGTCGCTCGTCCAATAAGATCTTCGTAGGCTGCCTTCATTTGTTTGTCGTCCAAGCGAGCGACGCCGTCAAAGTCCGGGATCATCGATTGGAATCGCTTGGCCAACGGGCCTTTCGCTGCACCCAAAAATCCAGTGGACGAAAATCCGCCTTTTTGGACTTTGTCCGTCCCCTCCATGAAAAAATGCCAGCCGATTGCAATACGGAGTGCAACTAAGGCCAAAATGGCTAGAACGCCTAGGTGCGCTTTGCGAAGAAGCATGTTTTAGGTGGGTTTAAGTGGAGGAATTATTTCGACTGCGGGCTATGGAGCGAATGCTTTTTGAAGCGGAGCCGGCACTGCCAACCACAGAGTATGTGCGAAATCTCGCCGCCAGCCAAGTCCGGATTTGATGGGTTTAAGTCGTCAAGCAGGGTGCGATGCTCACCGATTGACGGCCCGAATTGCCGAATCCATATAACCCACAAGGCCGGCAATACCGCCGATTCTCGATTTGTGATAAAACCGTCTTGGTGGTTGAATTACGTAGGATAGGGATGCAAACTGGATTCGCCACGCTATTCTTGATTCAACTTCGCATTCCTGCCCATTTGAGCTTGCCAGCGGTGGGCATCACGCAACGACTGCATTCGACACTCGAATTCCAATGCCATTTCAATTTCGCTGTTCAGGCTGCGGCCATTTGTTTGGGATTGAAGATGTAACGTCCGGAGAACCCAATCCCTCCTTCGTCGAGTGCGATCAGTGCTATCGTCTGTTTGGTTGGGAGGCGGTGCAAGAGGTCATCGTCCAACAATCCCAAACGCTAAAATCAACCTCGGAAAATGGTGACACACACGAGCATCTTGAGGACGCCCACGACCTGAGCCAATCTGACTTGAGCCAATCATCTGAGTTGAGCCAATCTGAGTTGAGCCAATCTGAGTTGAGCCAATCTGAGTTGAGCCAAATGCCGGGCGAATGCGAGCTCGAGCTTGACCAAGCGAATACTGTAGCCGGTCCGGTCACGGAGTTGGAATGGCTCGATGAACCAAACCAAGCCCCTGTGTTGTCCAAGCCCAATGAATCAGCTGAAATCCTTGATCATTACGACGACGAAGTCGAATTGCCCGAAGACGAAGAAGAGAAGTATGATTGGAGCGTGCTAACCACCGCGACACCTCGAACGCGTCGACCCGAAGCGTCTATTCTTCGAAATGCCATTCCGCCGATACTGGGTGGGTTGGCAGCTTTCCCAATCGCCACCGCCATCATGTGGTACGGATTCGGACGAGATATCGGTACGGCAGGTCCTTTTGTTGCTCGCTACGTTCCCTGGATCGTACCACAGAAAATTTCAGGCTTGCCATCGGGTCATACCAGGAATTCTCCGATCCCTTCACCCTCGCGTTCGTTCAACGAAGAGGTTATCTCGTCACAAAATATCGATCAAAAACCTCCACCTACCAACCCACCCGAAATCGAGCCTAAACCATCGAATGAACAAGCCCCTTCGCAGGTGGCTACCTCATTAAGCAATCCTGTCGAATCAGAGCAAAGCAACTCACAACCGACTCCAACTCGAAACACAAACCACCAGATCTCGGCCGAAAAAATATCGGAGTCTACCGACAGCATCTTGCAACTTCGTAATCAACTTTACGCTGCTCCCCGATCAGAAAAGCAAGCGTTGGCGATCGGATATTATCAATCCATCGTTCGACTCTCGGAGGTGTTCGCCTCGACTCCAGATGCGAATTCCGCTGCTTCGCGATCCCATCTCGAACGCTTGTCAAAGGAGTTGCTCGCGGATAAAAACTCAGTGACCTTGATTCAGTTGGGTGTAAGCGGCGGATTGCCCGGTGTGAAACAGGCAGGTGAAGGGGACTATGTAGCGATCGTGCATTCGATCAGCGACCTTGACCATCCCGATTCAGATCGTAACTGGCAGCTGAACAAGGAATGGATCAACGGTACTCAGTCCATTCCCGTCGTAATAAAAGCAGAGGTTTGGCAACCTGAGTTGGCTACTCCATCAACAGCATGTTTGTTTTTGGGTAAACTGACGGCAATCGAAGGCACCTTAGACAATCGCGAGGTTGACAATCCGCAGGCGATGCAGCTT